>VEQK01000016.1 GCA_018883265.1 Rhodocyclaceae bacterium
CAAACTTGGCCGCCAGTACGGTGGCGATTGCTGCCGTCAGCGTCGTCTTACCATGGTCAACGTGACCAATCGTGCCCACGTTTACGTGCGGCTTTGTACGTTCAAACTTACCCTTTGCCATTTTTAGACCCTCAAGCCGAAAAAATAAAAGACAGGAAAAACAAAAATCACAAAAAAGACGACGGTACGTCCGGTATCACCAGAGACCTGGTGCCCATGGGCAGGATTGAACTGCCGACCTCTCCCTTACCAAGGGAGTGCTCTGCCACTGAGCTACATGGGCAAATCCCGAACAACCGAGTGGCCGTGGAGCGGGTGAAGGGGATCGAACCCTCGTCTTAAGCTTGGAAGGCTTCTGCTCTACCATTGAGCTACACCCGCCCGGCGTACCGCAGCACGGAAAAACCGCTGTTCTCTGATCGTTGGTGGAGGGAGAAGGATTCGAACCTTCGAAGGCAGAGCCGACAGATTTACAGTCTGTTCCCTTTGACCGCTCGGGAATCCCTCCGCGGACCAGAACAGAGAATTATGAGGCAATTTTTGCCTGGCTGTCAAGCGGTAAACGGCTTTTTAAGCAGGGGCGGGGGACACCGCATTCCCCGACCCGATGGTAAAGTGAAGTCCAGACTTTCGGAGACCGTTGGCCATGACCCAGGACCCCCTAGCCCATAACATGCTGCCGGATTGCGCCCACCCCGCCGACCCGGAGCTTCTGAACCGACTGTTCATGCATGGTCGAACCTTCAACCATTGGCTGCCCAAACCCGTGGATGACGCTATGCTGATGCGCGCCTGGAACCTTGCCCGCTTAGGCCCCACGTCGGCCAACTGCCAGCCTTTGCGAGTCCTTTTTGTTCGTTCCGTTGAAGCCAAGGCGCGGCTCAAGGCCTGTCTTGCGCCCGGGAACGTCGAGAAGACTCTCGCCGCCCCGGTTACGGCGCTGTTCGCTGCCGACACGCACTTTTACGATCATCTGCCCCGCCTTTATCCGCATGCCGATGCACGTAGCTGGTTTGCCGGGGATACCCAGAAAACCCTCGCCGACAGCACGGCGGAACGCAACAGCAGCCTGCAGGCCGCCTATTTTATGATGGCCGCCCGCGCGCTGGGGCTTGACTGTGGCCCGATGTCAGGGTTTGATGCGGAACTGCTGAACCAGACCTTCTTCCCGGACGGCCGGTTCAAGATCAACTTTATCTGTAACCTCGGGCACGGCGACCCGCAATCGCTGCACCCCCGTTCCCCGAGGCTGGAATTTGAGGAAGCATGTCGGATCATCTGAATCACCCTGCACACCCCAGCCATCAGGCGATCCCTGAGTTTCAGGTTCGCCCTGTTACGCTCAAATATCTGCTGGTGCTTCAAGGGTTGCCAACCCTGGGCGTCGTCGCCCTTGGCGCTCCGAGCTATGCGCTGTTCAACCAGCCGGTACCGTGGATGGAAATGTCCCTAGTGATCGGCGGGGTCGCGTTTTTCCTGACCTACCTCTCGAGCTACCCCTGGCGCTATCGTATTCTCGAAGCGCTATTTGCTCCAGCAACCTGGCTGGTGCTGCATCTGGCCGGCAAAGTCTGAGCCCGCCGTTTTAGGCCCGTTCTCACGAAGGACACACCATGAGTAACGCACAAAGCAATAACCCGCTCGATATGCTGCAAGGGATGTGGAACCAGATGGGCTTCCAGTTACCTGGCATGGTGACCCCGACGCTGGATGAGGGTGAACTTGAGAAACAGATCCGCGATCTGCGCTCGGTCGAGAATTGGCTGCGCATGAATCTCTCCATGCTGCAGATGACGATCCAGAATCTGGAAATGCAGAAATCCGCTCTGGGTACTTTCCGCAGCATGGGTGAGCACTTCAACCAGGCCGCCGGCCAGCCAGCCGAAGCACCCGCCGCGACCCCGCCGCTGAATCCATTCTTTCAGGCAATGCACACCCGCACCCCGGAACCGCCACCGGCCGACCCTGCACCGAAAACCGAAACGCCCGCCGACGAGGCCGCGCTGGCCAAAGCGGCCATGTGGCCCTGGGAAATGATGAGCGAACTCAACGCCACGATGCAGGCACAACTGGCAGACGCAAATCGGAAAACCGGCGGTAAAAAATCGGGAAACAAACCCGCTGCGAAAAAAGCCGCCAAAAAACCGGCAGCCAAACGGAAATCGGGTGCCGCCGACTAAGGCGGCCAGCAGTGTCTCGGGTTAACCTGCTGCTTTAGCGGCATCCACCATGTGCTGGGCAAACCAGGGGCCGCCACCATACAGTAATGCGGCCGCCACCATCAGCAACAGGGTGCCGTAAAAAATCTGCAGGCGGGTTTTGCGCAGCCCCTCAGGGAAGGCACGGCAAAAAAATATCGGGCCGAGGATGGGTAGAAACACCACAAAAGCGGCCCACCACCAGCCACGCGTAATGCTGGCAGGTATGACGACGATATAACCCACCAGCAACAACACAACCCCCAGCGCGGCCATCAACGCGATGGCCAGCACGAATGCAAAAAAACCGAAATCCATCTTTTCTATTCCTGATTACTTTTTGTCTGATTTATGTTGCTTGACTGGGCGTTGCCAACCGGTCAACGACAGCTGTTTGGCGCGCGACACGGTCAGCGCCTCGGGCGGTGCATCCTTGGTGAGCGTCGTACCGGCACCCAAGGTTGCGCCGCGACCGACTGTCACCGGCGCGACGAGCTGTGTATCCGAACCGATAAACGCATCATCCTCGATGGTGGTGCGATGTTTGTTGGCGCCATCGTAGTTACACGTGATCGTACCGGCGCCAATGTTGACACGCTCACCCACAGTGGCATCGCCGATATACGCCAGATGATTCGCCTTGGATTCGGCGCCCAGCTGTGTGTTTTTTAGCTCGACAAAATTGCCGACGTGTGCACCGGCACCCAAGGTAGAGCCCGGGCGCAAGCGCGCATAGGGACCAACGACTGCATCAGGGCCTACCACGGCCTGATCCAGATGACTATAGGCATCGATTCGTGCACCAGCCTTGACGCTGACATCACGGAGTACGCAATACGGGCCGATGTGCACCCCTTCCCCAAGCGTCACCTGACCCTCAAAGACACAACCGACATCGATGCTCACATCACGCCCACAGGTCAAAATACCGCGAATATCAATACGAGCCGGATCGGCCAGACGCACCCCATCAACCATCAGTTGCTCTGCCTGATGCTGCTGCCAGGCGCGTTCTAATCCGGCTAGCTGGGCTTTCGAATTCACGCCGGCGACTTCCCAATCGTGCCCGGGCGAAACCGTGTGTACGGGCACACCCGCTTGCACGGCCATGCCCAATAGATCGGTCAGATAGTACTCAGCTTGCGCGTTATTATTCGACAGTGCACCGAGCCAATCGGCCAGATGGCGTGCCGGCAGACAGAGAATGCCGGTATTCACCTCGGAGATTTTTCGCTGTGCCTCAGTCGCATCTTTTTCCTCGACATTACAGACCACATTGCCAGCCCCATCGCGCACGATACGGCCATAGCCCGTCGGGTTATCCAGATGCTGCGTGACCAGACCCACGCCATCACCTGCAGCCTGCAACAAGGCTTTGAGCGTTACCGTCTGAGTCAGCGGGACATCGCCATAAAGAATCAGCACCTGGCCATCCTTCGGCAGCGGTTGCAATGCGGGTAATGCCATCTGCACAGCATGGCCGGTACCGAGTTGTGACGATTGCAACGCGAAGTGGACACCAGTATCAGCCAACGCCGATTCAACAACCGATGCGCCGTGCCCGACCACCACCACGGTCTTTTGCGCATTCAAAGAGGCTGCAGCCGCGATGACGTGCCGGGCCATGGCTTTGCCCGCAATCGGGTGTAGCACCTTCGGCAAGCCTGAACGCATGCGCGTTCCCTGGCCGGCGGCAAGAATAACGACCTGCAAAGGGCGTGTATGACTCAAAACCTACTCCGTTAATCGCTTCTTTAATACCCTCAAGGATACCGGAAGCCCAAAAACAAAGGGCGGCCAAAGCCGCCCTTTTTCCGATGCAATCCCAGATTAACGAGGCAACATGGTGCTACCCATCAGGAACTGATCCACCTCACGCGCACACTGACGACCTTCGCGAATCGCCCAGACCACCAGCGATTGGCCACGACGGACGTCGCCGGCGGCGTACACCTTGTCGACGTTGGTCTTGTAGCAACCTTCGCCATCGGTCGTCGCCTTGGCATTCTGGCGTGCATCTTTCTCCACACCAAACGCGTCGAGCAGACCGCCCACCGGATTGGTAAAACCCATCGCCAGGAAGGCCGTGTCACAGGGTAATTCGAATTCGGAACCAGCGACTTCGATCATCTTGCCGCCTTGCCAATCCAGACGGACCGCCCTCAGCGCCTTGACGTTACCATTGCCATCGGTGATGAATTCCTTGGTGGCCACGGCAAAGTCACGGCTACAGCCTTCATCGTGCGAGGTCGATGTACGCAGCTTGATTGGCCAGTACGGCCAGACCAGCGGCTTGTCTTCCTGCTCCGGCGGCATCGGCATGAGTTCAAACTGGGTGACCGAAGCGGCACCATGACGATTCGAGGTACCGACGCAGTCGGAACCCGTATCGCCGCCACCGATCACGATCACATGCTTGCCCTTCACGTTGATCGGGTTGGCCTTGCCCTGCTGCACTTCTTTGTTCTGTGGAATGAGGAATTCCAACGCGGCGTAGATGCCCTTGAGCTCACGGCCAGGCACCGGCAGATCGCGCGGTACTTCCGAACCGGCCGCCAGAATGACGGCATCGAAATCCTTCTTCAGCGCGTCGGCAGAGACAAAACTTTCTGCATCGTTGTTGATGCCGCTCGGCAGATCCTTGTGACCGACCAGGACTTTGGTCTTGAAGGTCACGCCTTCGGCTTCCATCTGCTTGACGCGACGATCAATCAGCGTCTTTTCCATCTTGAAATCGGGGATGCCATAGCCGAGCAGGCCACCGATGCGGTCGCTCTTCTCGAAGACGGTGACATCGTGTCCAACACGCGCCAGCTGTTGCGCAGCCGCCAGGCCGGCAGGGCCCGAACCGATGATGGCAATACGCTTACCGGTTTTGTTTTGCGGCGGCTGCGGCACCACCCAACCCGAGGCCCAGGCCTTATCGATGATGGCGCGCTCGATGGATTTGATACCTACCGGTGCGGCGTTAATACCCAGCGTACAAGCGGCTTCGCACGGCGCCGGACAGATACGGCCCGTAAACTCCGGGAAGTTGTTCGTCGAATGCAGCACATTGATCGCGTCTTGCCACTGGCCGTGATAAACCAGATCATTCCAATCCGGAATGATGTTGTTCACCGGGCAACCGTTGTTACAGAACGGGATGCCGCAATCCATGCAGCGGGCGCCCTGTTGCTTTGCCGCGGCATCGTCCAGCACCGCAACGAATTCACGGTAATGCTGTTTACGGGCGTCCGGCTTTTCGTAGGTCTCGCTCAGACGTTCGAATTCGAGGAATCCAGTCGGCTTTCCCATTACACAGCCTCCTTAACCAATGCGTTTTTCTTGATGTCATCCAGCGCGCGACGGTACTCGTGCGGCATCACCTTGATGAACTTGGCGCGATGCTTTTCCCAGTGGTCGAGCATGTTCTTGGCGTACTGCGAACCCGTCCACTTGACGTGGTTAGCGATCAGTTCTTTGAGGAGGTCCTCATCGGCCATCGTCAGGTGGCGCAGATCCACTGCACCATATTCGGTATCCTCACCGAATTCCGATGCGGCAGCTGCTGCCTTCTCGGCCGGTAGCGGTTCCAGCGCAACCTGCGTCATATTGCAGCGGCTGGCAAACTTGCCATCAACGTCGTAGACATAGGCAAAACCGCCCGACATACCCGCACCGAAGTTGCGTCCGGTCTGACCCAGCACAACGACCGTGCCGCCGGTCATGTATTCACAGCCGTGGTCACCGACGCCTTCGACAACCGCCGTGGCGCCTGAATTACGAACCGCGAAACGCTCGCCGCCGACCCCGCTGAAGTAGGCTTCCCCATCGGTCGCGCCATACAGCACGGTGTTACCGACGATGATGTTGTCCTGGGTTTCGCCGCGGAAAGCCGCCGGCGGACGCACCACGATGCGCCCCCCCGACAAACCTTTACCAACATAGTCGTTACCTTCGCCTTCAAGGACGAAGTTCACGCCCCTGGCGAGGAAGGCGCCGAAGCTCTGGCCGGCGGTGCCATGCAGGCGGATCGTCAGCGTGTCATCCGGCAGACCGGCAGCGCCATAACGCTTGGCAATATCGCCCGACAGCATGGCGCCGACCGAACGGTTCAGGTTGCGGATCGGGAAATCGAGTTCCTGTTTTTCCTTGCGCGTAATCGCGGGCTTGGCGGCGCCGATCAGTTCATGATCCAGTGCGCGCTCCAGGCCATGATCCTGCGTTTCGGCATGGCGGATCGCCACTTCATCCGGCACAGCCGGCATGTGGAAGATTTTCGAGAAATCCAGCCCCTTGGCCTTCCAGTGTTCGACACCGGCACGGGTATCGAGCAGATCGGCACGGCCGACCAGATCATCGAAGCGGCTGATCCCCATCGAGGCCATCAGCTTGCGCACTTCTTCGGCGATAAAGAAGAAGAAATTAACAACATGTTCTGGCTGACCACTGAAGCGCTTGCGCAGCTCCGGATCCTGAGTGGCAACGCCAACCGGGCAGGTGTTCAGATGACACTTGCGCATCATGATGCAACCGGTGACGACCAGCGGCGCTGTCGCGAAGCCGAATTCGTCGGCACCGAGCAGGGCGCCAATAACAACGTCACGACCGGTCTTGAGCTGACCATCCGTCTGCAGGCGAACACGGCCGCGCAGGCGATTGAGCACCAATGTCTGCTGGGCTTCGGCCAGGCCGAGTTCCCACGGTGCGCCGGCATGCTTGACCGACGAGATCGGCGACGCCCCCGTACCGCCGTCGTGGCCGGCGATGACGATGTGATCCGCCTTGGCCTTGGCGACACCGGCAGCCACTGTGCCGACGCCCACTTCGGCGACCAGCTTCACGGACACCGAAGCAACCGGGTTCGAGTTCTTCAGGTCATGGATCAGCTGCGCCAGATCTTCGATCGAATAGATGTCATGGTGCGGCGGCGGCGAAATAAGGCCAACACCCGGCACCGAGTGACGCAGGAAGCCGATGTATTCACTGACCTTGTGACCTGGCAGCTGACCGCCTTCACCGGGCTTGGCACCCTGGGCCATCTTGATCTGGATCTGATCCGAGTTGGCCAGGTATTCGGCGGTCACGCCAAAACGACCCGAGGCCACCTGCTTGATCGCCGAACGCAGCGAATCACCGGCCTTCAGTTCGATATCGCGTTCGATACGACCTTTACCGATGATGTCGGAGAGCTTCTCGCCCGCCTTCACTTTGCGGAAACGGCCGGCATCTTCGCCGCCTTCGCCGGTATTCGACTTGCCGCCGATACGGTTCATGGCGATCGCCAGCGTCGTGTGCGCTTCGGTCGAGATCGAACCTAGCGACATGGCGCCGGTGGCAAAACGCTTGACGATTTCGCTGGCCGGTTCAACTTCGTCGATACTGATCGACGGACCGGCCGGCTTGATCTCGAACAGACCGCGCAGCGTCATATGGCGCTTGGTCTGATCGTTGATGATACGGGCATATTCTTCAAAGGTCTCGTATTTGCCCGAACGGGTGGCGTGCTGCAGCTTCGCAATCGCATCCGGCGTCCACATGTGCTCTTCGCCACGGATACGGAAGGCGTATTCGCCACCCGTTTCCAGCAAATGGTTCAGCACGGGATCGTGAGCGAATGCACGATCGTGCACGCGCAGCGCCTCTTCGGCGACTTCATCCAGGCCGATACCTTCCACCTGGGTGGCCGTGCCCGTAAAGTATTCCTTCACGAAATCCGAGGCCAGGCCAATCGCTTCGAAAATCTGCGCGCCGTTATACGACTGGTACGTCGAGATACCCATCTTCGACATGACTTTGCGCAGACCTTTGTTCACCGCCTTGATGTAACGCTTGCCGGCGTCGTAGGCCGAAAGCTCACCCGGCAGTTCACCGGCCACATCGGCAATCGTGTCAAAGGCCAGCCATGGGCAGACGGCTTCAGCGCCGTAGCCCGCGAGCAGGGCAAAGTGGTGCACTTCACGCACCGAGCCCGAATCAACGACCAGGCCCGTCGAGGTGCGCAAACCAGTTTTGACCAGATGCAGATGAACAGCACTGGTGGCCAGCAATGCCGGAATTGGCGCCCGTTCACGGTTGACGTTGCGGTCCGACAGAATGAGTACGTTGTAGCCTTCGCCCACACTGGCTTCGGCACGATCACAGAGTGCAGCCAGCGCGGCCTTCGAACCTTCGGCACCTTCAGCGGCCGGGAAGGTGATGTCCAGCACCAGTGCGCGGAACTTGCCATGGGTGAGCTTGTCGATCTGGCGCAGCTTGGCCAGATTGGCCGAGGTCAGCACCGGCTGATCGACTTCCAGACGCAGCGGCGGCTCTTCACCCGGCTTGACATCGATACCCAGCAGGTTCGGACGCGGGCCGATGAACGACATGGTCGACATCACGATCTCTTCGCGGATCGGGTCGATCGGCGGGTTCGTCACCTGCGCGAACAACTGCTTGAAGTAGTTGTAAAGCGGCTTGTCTTTATCGGACAGCACCGGCAGCGGGCTATCGTTACCCATCGAACCGGTAGCTTCTTCAGCGTTGCTGGCCATCGGTTCGAGGATGAACTTGAGGTCTTCCTGTGTGTAGCCGAAGGCCTGCTGCGTGTGCAGCAGCGATTCTCGCAGACCTTCGCTGTCTTCAACTTCCGGCAGGTTTTCCAGATGCTGACGGCTCTGCTCGATCCACTGACGATACGGACGCGCGCTCGAAATGCTACGCTTCAGTTCCTCGTCGTCGATGATGCGGCCCTGTTCTAGATCGATCAGGAACATCTTGCCCGGCTGCAGACGCCACTTCTTGTTCACTTCTTCCTGCGGGAAGGTCAGCACGCCCATTTCGGAAGCGAGCATGACAATGCCGTCATCGGTGATCTGATAGCGCGCCGGGCGCAGACCGTTACGGTCCAGCGTGGCGCCGATCATGCGGCCATCGGTAAAGGCGACGGCGGCAGGGCCGTCCCACGGCTCCATCATCGCGGCGTTGTATTCGTAGAAGGCGCGGCGCTCTTCGTCCATCAGCGGGTTTTCGGCCCAGGCTTCCGGAATCAGCATCATCATGGCCTGCGGCATCGAGTAGCCGCCCATGACCAGCAGTTCGAGCGCGTTGTCGAAACAGGCCGAGTCCGATTGACCTTCGACGATCAGCGGCCACAGTTTGTCCAGATCTTCGGCCAACCAGTCCGAGGCCATGGCCTTCTGACGGGCACGCATCCAGTTGACGTTGCCGCGCACCGTGTTGATTTCACCGTTGTGGGCAATCATGCGGAACGGGTGTGCCAGATCCCAGGTCGGGAAGGTGTTGGTCGAGAAGCGCTGGTGCACCAGGGCAATAGCCGAAACCAACGCCGGGTTCTGCAGATCCAGGAAGTAAGCGCCCACCTGGTTGGCCAGCAGCATGCCCTTGTAGACCATGGTGCGCGACGACAGCGACGGCAGATAGAACTGCTTGCCATCGTCGAGCTTGAGCTTGCGCACAGCGTGTTCGGCACGCTTGCGCACCACGAACAGCTTACGTTCGAAGGCGTCCTGATCCTTCAGCGATTCCGGACGGCCGATAAAGACCTGGCGCGTGACGGGTTCAAGATCACGAGCGGCTTCGGCCAGAATGGTGTTATCGACCGGCACATCGCGCCAGCCGAGGAATTCAAGACCTTCTTCATGGATGATGCGGGCCAGCACCGACTCACAGGCTTTACGGCCGGTAATCGATTGCGGCAGGAAGACATTGCCAACGGCGTAATAACCGACCGGCGGCAGGCGCAGCCCCTGTTTGGCGCGCTCGGCACGCAGAAAAGCATCTGGCAGCTGAATCAGAATCCCGGCGCCATCGCCGAGCATCTCGTCATAGCCGGTCGCACCGCGGTGTTCCAGATTTTCAAGAATGAGCAGGCCTTTTTCGACGATGTCGTGACTCTTCTCGTTTTTGATATGCGCAACAAAACCGACGCCACACGCATCGTGTTCATTAGCCGGGTGATATAGACCCTGGCGCTCTGGTGCTCCCATGTGCTTTTCCTTCTATCAATCCATGAACCCGCCGACAAACCGGCACTGCACAAAAGTGATCCCCGTTCGGGTGCGATGCACCAAAACGAACCGGCCAATATACGCCCAAACCCCCTTCCAATTCAAGACGCTGCAGCGCAAAAACGGGCAATTTCCCGAATTTTTTTGGGGGAATAGCATAGATGCCACATTTGGATACGCAATGACCGTGCCAGAACCCCTTGATCAGGGATTCATCAGCACAAATCGCTTAAAAATCGAGCGGCCTGATCAGAACCCGGTCGGCGGAATGGCCGCGGGATCGGCTTCGGCCGCCAAACCGGAACGGATTGCCGCCAGAATACGGGCCTCATCCGCATCGGCCGAAACGACCGCATGACCAACAGCTTTCAAGAGCACCAGACGCATCACGCCCGCGCTGACCTTTTTATCATGGCGCATGAGTTCCAGATAGCGCCCGGCCGAGGCTTCCGGAGTCGCCGCCAGCCACGGGCCAGCCACCGGCAGGCCAACGCGCAGGAACAGCGCTTTAACGCGCTCAACAGCCCCGGTATCAATCCAACCCAATTCCTGTGACAGTATGGCTGCCATCACCGTACCGGCCGCCACGGCCTCACCGTGCAGCCAGGACCCGTAACCCATCCCCGTTTCAATCGCATGACCGAATGTGTGGCCCAGATTAAGCAGGGCTCTTTCTCCTGCTTCACGCTCGTCGCGCGCCACCACCTCGGCCTTGTGTGCGCAGGATTGCTGCACGGCCCGGGCCAGCAAGGTTTTGTCCCGCTGCATCAGACCTTCGGCATGCTGTTCCAGCCAACCAAAAAAGGTTTCATCACGGATCAGGCCATACTTGATGACTTCCGATAGTCCGGCCGCCATTTCGCGCGGCGGCAGCGTATCGAGTGTATCGAGATCAGCCAGCACCAGCTTGGGTTGATAGAACGCGCCAATCATGTTCTTGCCCAGCGGGTGATTGATGGCCGTCTTGCCGCCCACCGACGAATCAACCTGCGACAACAACGTCGTCGGCACCTGAATAAACGGCGCACCCCGCTGATAACAGGCTGCTGCAAAACCCACGAGGTCACCAATCACGCCGCCGCCCAGGGCGATGAGCGTGGTGCCACGCTCGCAGCGGTGTTCCAGCAGCGCATCAAAAACCGTGTTGAGCGTTTCCCACGATTTGTACTCCTCACCATCGGGCAAAACCACGGAAAAGGCCGGGCAACCGAGCGTGGCCAATGTGGCCATCACCTTCTCGAGATAAAGCGGCGCCACTGTCGTATTGGTAATCACCACCGCGCCCATCTTGGGATTCAGATGTGGTCGCCATAAATCGGGTTTGCCCAGCAGGCCACAGCCGATATGAATAGGGTAGCTACGCTCATCCAGCGCAACCGTCAGGGTTTGATGCGGAAAATTCATGATGTCATTGTAGCCCGAGGTCGGCGTCAATGGCGCCAGCCCGTCAGGCTGTTTAGGTGCCCCGGGTCAGCGCGTGAACGATGGCTTGAACGACCTGCTGGGGAGCACCGCGACCGGTTTCAACCACCACATGCGCCACTTCACGATACAGCGGGTCACGCAGGGCATATAGTTCGCGCAGACGCGCCAACGGATCAGCCACATTGAGCAACGGCCGGCTTTTATCGTGGCGCGTGCGCTCGGCCAACAACTCCGGTCGCGCACTCAGGTAAACGACAAAGCCCTGGTTGCAGAGCACTTGCCGATTCTCTGGGCGCAGCACGATGCCACCCCCCGTGCTCAATACCAGATCCGGCTCCTGCGCCAGATCGGCGAGTACTTCCTGCTCGCGCTTGCGAAAGCCCTCTTCACCCTCGATCTCGAAGATCACCGGAATCGTCACGCCGTTACGCTTTTCGATTTCATGGTCCGTGTCGACAAAGCGCTTGCCCAGCCTGCGGGCCAACAACCGACCTACAGTGGACTTGCCGGCGCCCATCAGGCCTACAAGAAAGATATTCGACGGCAGATTCTGCGGAGTGGCGTTAGACATGGAAACTGAGGATTAGGGATTACCTGCCACGATCTGTGGCGAAATGAACACCAGCAACTCGCGACGTTGCTCGGTCGTGGATCGGTACTTGAACAGGTTGCCGATGAAAGGAATGTCCCCGAGAAAAGGCACTTGTGTCACAAGATTATCCACTTTCTTGATGAAAACACCCCCAATCGAAACCGTCCCCCCATTGTCTACCAGCACGTCAGTCGTCACAACGGTGCTCTTTATGGGCGGATTGGTTGATCCAGGAATCAGCATCATGGTCGCATAATCCGGCTCTTCCTTTCTAACCACGAGTTTGAGCCTCACTTTGCCGTCCGGCGTAATCTGGGGCGTCACATCCAGCGACAGGACGGCTTTTTTGAATTCCACGGTGGGAATCGTTGTCCCGCCGGTCTGCGCGGTCGAAAGATAGGGAATCTCGGTTCCATCCTCGATAACTGCTTTGACGTTGTCTCCGGTCACCACTTTCGGGCTGGAGATGATCTTTCCCCGACCATCCGATTCGAGCGCCGAGAGTTCCACGTTGAGAATTTTGGACCCAGTCGGATTGAGCAACGCAAATGCGAGCGTGCCAGCGGCGGAACGGGTAGTGGGCAAGTTAACCGATCCGAGCGTCTGGTTCACGGCAAAGGGCTGTCCATTGACGCTGTTCAGCGTCTGATAGGTTGGCGAACCGGCGCTGCTACCCGGCACGTATCGGTTATACGTCAGCGGCTGACCGGCCTGGGTCGGGGGCACATACTGACCTCCGCCAATCTGCAGACCGCCTCCTGTACGAACACTATCGAGCGCCCCCAGACGGACACCGAGTTCTTCATTGAAGGTTTCGTTGGCCTCGACGATGCGGGCTTCGATGAGCACCTGCCGTATCGGCTGGTCAACCGTGCGGATCAACCCTGCTATTTCGGATATTTTCAGACTGGTGTCATTCACGAACAGGGTATTGGTCCGCGAATCGACACTGACTTTGCCGCGTGCCGTTAATTGCTCCCGTACCAGTTTTTCGAGATCCAGCGCTTGAGCGAAACGGAGATGGAATGCCTGTTGCCGCAATGGGCCGATGGCTTGGCTCTGCTGCTGCATTTCCATGCTCAATCGATCCTGCTCCGCCGCTTCGGACCGGGGCCGAATAACAAGGACACCTTCTTCCACCTGACCGACCAGCCCCTTCTGCTGATAAATCGATTGAAGGATTTCATCTGCAGGAACATCACGCATCACCATGGTGATCGACCCCTTCACAGAATCGCTAACCACCACATTCCAACCCAGCTCGCGCCCGACCAGACCCAGCACCTGACGGACATCCCCGTTCTGAATATCGATACTGACTCTGGGTGAGGCCGGCTCGCGGCCCTGCCTGGGTTTGGTTTTTCCTGATTTGGATTCGGGTTGCGCATCACCTACTGTCTGCGCCCCTACCACCGGAACAATCACCATGGCGAACCAACTGCAAAACACCGCTGTTAACAGCCCCCGAAAAAATCGTTCCTGCTTCATAGCTTCGCCTCCGTTTATACGCTACTTGCCTCTCACCAGCCTCTGGTCAGGAAAACCTTCCGCACCCAAAACCAGCGCCTGATCTTCGACCTCTTTCACCCAAAGCCCCTGTTCGCTGATACGGTTCCCTTTACGGACACTGCGATACTCGTTGCGATTCCTGACAATGGCGACTCTGGGTAAATCGAATCCTGAGATAAACCCGACGAGAACAAGCTCGGATAACAAGGTGTCGGGAAAAATCACACCGGTTGCATTGCCTCCCGGCGTCATCCTGAATCGACTGGTTATGCGCTCTGGCGAGAAGGGATCGATGGCTTTGGACGTAAAATTTGCAGGCGGCGTATCAATGATTTCGGGCACGGGTGGCGGGGCAGGCGCGACAGATACTTTGGCCTGTTCACTCATCCAGTGTTGCGCTGCGCGCTCTCCCGATTGACCACAGCCGACAATGCCACAGATCAAAAACAGCAGCGGTGCAGAATACTTGGCTTCAGTATGTTGCATCGACGTCACCTACGGCTTTAGCGGGCGCAACCATGCTACGGGGCGTATCTCCCCGATAAGCTCTGACGCGCGCGCTCAGAATAATCTTGCCTGGTACGGATCCAACAGATTCCAGAATTACGTCAACCGTAACCAGATGCTTCATGCTTGAAACTGCCTCGAGAAATCTGGCTGCCTCAGGGAAACTGCCTGAGAGACGCATATTGATGGGAAGAATGGCATACGATTCTTCCTGGATTTCAGTTTCTGGTTTAAACCATTCCAACTGCATGCCGCTTTCACGAGCTATCTGGCTGAAATGATTAAGGACTTGGACCACTTCCAATTCCGCAGGAATCATCTCGAGCATTTCACCAAAGCGGACGGCAAGAACCGAAACACGATCCCGATTCTGTTCGAGTAGAGCACTCTCCATGGCCAGATGCCTGTAACGTGCCTTGCGCACCTGGGATTCCGCATTAAGGTAGTCCAGCTCGCTCAATGCACTTGTCCAGACCGGGTGGGCAATCACTGCGAAACCAGATACGAACAGCAGGAACAATACTGTGCTTCTAAACCATAACGGCCAGCCTTCCAGATTGTTGACTCTAAATCCAGCGTGTAGCGAAGACTTATTGAGTTTGCTAAAAATTCCTGCCAGTACCTCAGACAAATCCATGTTGAGCCAGATACGCCAGTTTTTGCCTGCACGATCTATTGGCCCCGGCTTGCGCGCGGCATTGCCCAGAATTAATCCGAGCCTCGACAACACACGGCTCTTATACTGGGTCAGTTTGTGCCGTATGTTCATCTTGCTCGTCTACGATCAGGATCGACTGAAACAACATCATTCGCCAGTCGCACCGTGCCTTCCAACGAAAACAGATAAGGTGCCGACGAATCCGGATCTTGAGTCTTGACTTCACCAAGAATGATATCTTTTAAATAGAGCGAGGACGAAAGCCGCTCCAGGAAACGGGCGATCGCCGAAGCTTCCGCCGACCTACCCTCAACGCGAAAGACAACCCCGTCCTCCTCAATTCGTAACAGATAGATTTCTCGAGGCAATGCATCAGCGACATCATTCATCAATAGCACCGTAGTTGAACGTCGGGCATCCAGTCCCTCGATCAGATTCTGCCGCTTGAGCATCTGCTGATATTGACCATGCAACCTTCTGGACTCTTCATAACTCGGTAACTTCGCTTCGATTGCGATGGCCAGCTCCTGATTAAATGCGCTTGCGCCGGATATCCGCGTCTTTATTAGAATCAGCCCGACAATGGCACAAGCAAGTGCGCTCAACACACATGCGGCAGCCTGCCGCAAAAATACGCGCAACGCCCTGCCTCTGGCTATTTGTCGATGCGGGAGAAGATTAAAGCGATGATCTTTCACGATAATCTTCGATGCGCCATTCCAAGGGCAACCAGAAAAACTTCGGAGGAAGGTATCTGACCCCCTGTATCGAGTTTTTTCTGAATGTGCCTGGGCGCGTATCGAACAGCTTCTACACCCATCGTTTCGGAGAGATTCTTGAGCATCACCGAATCCTGCTCCAGTGCATTGCCTACGAAGACGATCCTCTCAAGTCGCTCGCTGGTGGCAGGCCGCGACATCCTGCAACGAATCCAGCAATTTGCAATTTCTTCCTCTAACGCTGATTGGTGGTGCCCTATCGGATAGGCTTCAATCGTTGTTGGGCTGAGGCAAATAACCAGTCTGGGAGAGCGCTCTGTCAAAAGGATTCCGAATGGATAGATCAACCTTTTCTGGGTAATTGCGAGTTCCTCAATAAGGGCATCGTGTATTGCCTGAACATCTCGATCAACAACCCAGACACGTACAGAAACCTCTTCTGCGCACGCCAGAATCTCATCTATTCGCTCGCGTCGACAGAATGCTAGTCCCACCTGCTCGTTATTCTTCTCGACGTCTCCTTGCCGAACAAAGTCGAGACAGATCTCTTCGGGCGGTACCGGTAAATTGGCCACCGCTTCAACAATAGCGATCTGATCAAGCTGGGCATCGCTTAATCCGGGCGGCACGCTTATGGTTCTTAGAAAAACATCATCTGCACTTAGCGCAATCGCCAGGGATATATCTCGCCTTGGAATACCACTGATTGCCTCAAACCGCCTGAGCACCGAATCCCAGATCGGTGCGTCCGCCGCTTTCGATGTCGGCTCGTACGCAATAAACGACTCGCCTGTCGCTGGCTGATGAACAAAGCAGCAGCCATGGTCGCCCCAATAAACCCCGACCATTTCGGGTGGCGCACCAACTAACCATCGAATCAAACGGTTGTGCATAAAGAAATCCGAATTTTTTATGCAGTTTAGTTGGTATCTGCTCTTTTTTTACACGACGTTCATTTTTTATCTAAAAATCGTTTACAAATAAAAAACCCGCCGAGTGTCTCGGCGGGTTTCTTTGTGAAACGGAACGCGATTACTTGCGCTTGTTCACGGCATCCTTGAATGCCTTGCCAGCCGAGAACTTGACCGTCTTGGCGGCAGCGATCTTGATGGTTTCGCCGGTTTGCGGATTGCGACCGGTACGAGCAGCGCGCTTGCCGCTCGAGAACGAACCGAAGCCCACCAGGCTCACCGAGTCACCCTTGGTTACGGCCTTAACAACGGCAGCAACGGTAGCGTCCAGGGCGGCTTGAGCAGCAGCCTTGCTCAGCTTGGCGTCTTTGGCGATTACTTCAATCAGTTCAGCTTTATTCATGTGGATGTCTCCCAATGGTTTTTACAAAAATCTGTAGAACCAACGTCAGTCATTGATTCCGTATTGGCATTATGCCCTGACTTCTAGCGGGTTACGCAAGGCCAAACATAAATTTTTTTGTTGTAAGAATTGCGAAAAGCCTGCCACAGGCGGGTTTCAGAATGGTGCATCGATCCAAGCTGTGGCCATGAAGACACCCTCCCGGTTGGGTCGCTCTCAAAAAACCGCTTTGCGCCAAGGAATTATCGATCTTTTCAAGAATCAATCTGGGTGTGCAACCGCACCATTACAGGGCTTGCCGGCAATTGCTGGAAACTGCCGAAGCACGTTCGCACCAATCTGTACCCTGAGCGTTTCGACAGAAATGCCGCGCAACTGCGCCAGCATTTCGGCGATTCGCGGCAGCGCTGCCGACTCGTTGCGTTGTTGTCGCAGCCAACTCGGCGACATGTCCGGCGCATCCGTTTCAAGGACAAGGCATTCCACCGGTAACTCGGTTGCCAATCTGCGGATTCTTGTTGACCCCTCGTAGGTGAGCGATCCACCAAATCCCAGTAGGAACCCCAGTCGAATCAGCTGTTCTGCCTGTTCCGCGCTACCGTTATACGCATGAGCAATGCCTCCTGCGAGCTTTCGATGGCGTCCCTGGACACGCTTGAGCATGCGAATAACATCTTCTACAGCATAACGAACGTGCATAATGACCGGCAGTGCATATTCGATGGCCAGTACAAGCTGATCCTCGAACCAGCCTCGCTGTTGCTCGAGATCCGGGGCGCCCGGATAGCCATCCAGACCAATTTCTCCGATGGCGATCGGGCACGCTGACTTTAGGGCGGTTTCCAGCGATGCGAGATCGTTCTCTGCAGCCTGCTGGACATAGAGTGGGTGAACACCGTACGCCGGCCAAATTCTCGGCCAATCCGGATGTGCCAGGGAGTCCCGGCACAACGCTTGCACCTTATCGATACCGGACACACAGACCGATGGGTTAAACGCATTGCGAACGCCTGCTGTAAATGCCCTGCTGAGTGCCGCATCACGATCTATGTCAAACTCGGCCGCATCCCAGTGTACGTGGGTATCAACCCATCCCGTAATCGTGTTGGGCATCAGAATCGATACAGAAACGGGAAGTCGGTTTCGGGTCGGCGACCGGAAATAATGTCGGCCAGCGCCCGTCCAGACCCGCAAGACATCGTCCACCCCAGAGTGCCATGGCCGGCATTCAGATAGAGGTTGGCTGGTTTTGCACGCCCGATCAAAGGAACATTGGATGGCGTCGCTGGTCGCAAGCCTGTCCAGAATACCGGGTCACCGATAGTTCTGAGGTGAGGAAAAATCTCTCGTGTCCGGGTAATCAGCGATGAACAGCGCACAGGGTTAAGCCCCATCCCGTATCCGTTCATTTCGGCGGTGCCCGCAATCCGCAGCCGGTTACCCAATCGGGAGAAAACCAGTTTTCGACCATCATCCGTGAGACTGACCGTAGGTGCGAAGCTTTCATCTTCGGGTAATGTCAGCGTTGCCGAATAACCCTTGGCCGGATAGATCGGGACGCTCATTCCGAGCGGATTCAACAAGGCGTTGCTGAAGCTGCCGCATGCAACCACATACGCATCGGCTCGAATCGGGTCGCCGTTGTATCTTTCGGCGTAATCGATCTTTTCGCTGTCGCCTCGCAGACGTACAACGGGTAGCCCGAACTCGAAGCGCACACCCATCGCTGTTGCCAGCTGTGCCAGACGCTGTGTAAAAAGATGTGCATCCCCCGATTCATCGGAGGGTGTGTAATGACCGCCCACGATCATGTCGCGTGCGTCGGCAAGTGCAGGTTCGATTCTGACGCACTCCGCAGCATCGACCTGCCGCCGATCCAGACCGAAATCCCGCATGACATCGGCCGCCATCGCCGCTGCCTGAAATTCACGTTCGTCGGTGTAAAAGTGCAGAATGCCGCGCGCGAGTTGATCGTAGTTGATACCCGTGCTTTCGCGCAGATCCTGCAGGCACCGACGGCTGTAACTGGCGAGACTGACAATCGCCCGCATGTTGTTACGCGTCCGATCCGCACTGCATTCACGGATAAACTTCAGTCCCCAGCGAAAGAGCTCGGGGTCAAGTCGCCAGCGGAATAGCAGGGGAGCATCTTCCCTGCCCATCCAGCGAATAATCTTACGAATAGCGCCGGGGTTGGCCCAGGGTTCTGCGTGCGAAACAGAGATCTGCCCCCCATTGGCAAAGCTGGTCTCCTGGCCGGCGCCCGGTTGCCTGTCAACAACCGTCACCTCGTGGCCCGCCTGAGCAAGATACCAGGCGCTCGTCGTACCAATGACGCCCGCCCCGATAACCAGCACCCTCATGAGGTCTTCTCGTCTGCCTCGCGGATACGCGAAATTCTCGACACTTCCGGAATGTGCCGCACATTGCGCATGACTCTCGCCAGATGCTTACGATCACGAACCTGCAATGTAAAGAACAGGATCGTGTAAAGTCCACCCGCATCATCCATGCTGATATGTACGATGTTGGAGTCGGCCTCGGCGATCGCGGCCGAGATCTTGGCCAGCACACCACGCTGGTTACGGATTTCGACGCGTATGCGAACGTCGAACTGGCTGCTGACCTCCGGCGCCCATTCCACATCGACCCACTTCTGACTGTCATGACCCAGATGTCGCCGGATCTTAAGGCAATCATGGGTGTGCACGACAAGTCCACGCTTCGAATCCAGCAGGCCCACGATGGGATCGCCGGGAATCGGCTGGCAACATGACGACATCTGCACTGCCATGCCATCCATGCCATTGATCATGACCGGTGCACTGACCGCCGTCGGCAGGACGCTGGCAGCAGGGTCCAGACCGAGTAGCGCCACCGCCACATCCGTTGCGGGGCGTTCACCCGTGCCGATCTGACTGAGAATCTGTCCTTCCGCTTCCAACCCGGATTGCGACAGGATCTGGCCCCAACCTGATGGGGAGACATCCTGCAGCCGTTGGCCGTAACGGGCCAGCTCACCGGTGAGTAGGCGTTTCCCCAGGGCGGCCGATGACTCATGATGTGCGGCTCTCATGAAATGTCGGATTTTGCTGCGTGTCCGCCCTGAACGGACGAACTTCAACCATGCGGGATTCGGGTTTGGAATAACGGCCGTAATAATTTCAACCTGATCGCCATTCTGCAATTCCGTCCGCAAGGGCGCAAAATCGCGATTAATACGCGCGGCCACACACCGATTGCCGATATCCGTATGCACGGCGTACGCAAAGTCGACCGCTGTTGATCCGCGCGGTAGTGTCAGGATTTTGCCTTTGGGCGTAAATACAAAAACTTCGTCGGGAAACAAATCGACTTTTGCATGCTCGTAAAATTCGGAAGAGTCACCGCTCATCGATTGCATTTCGACCAATGACTCCAGCCATTTGGTCGTTTTATCGTGCAGGTCATCGGAGAACTTGCCCGATTCCTTATAAAGCCAGTGTGAGGCTACACCCTCTTGGGCCAGACGGTTCTGATCACGTGTACGAATCTGAATTTCGATGGGCGTGCCATAGGGTCCGATTAAGGTCGTGTGCAAAGACTGGTAACCATTGACCTTGGGAATCGCCAGATAGTCCTTGAACTTGCCGGGAAGCGGTTTATACAAGGCATGCAAAGCACCCAACGCCAGGTAACAATCGGCGTCGGTTTCGACGATGACCCTGAACCCATAAATATCGAGCACCTGCGAAAAGGACAAATGCTTTTCGATCATCTTGCGATAGATCGAATACAGCGTTTTCTGACGCCCGAAAACGTCGGCTTTCACACCTGCCTGCGCCAGTTTTTCCGAAAGACTGTTCAGGATTTTCTGAACCATCTCCTTGCGGTTGCCTCGCACTGATTTGACCGTGCGTTCCAGAACCTCATAACGATTCGGATAAATATTTTTAAATGCCAGATCCTGCAACTCGCGGAACAGGGTATTCAGGCCAAGACGGTTGGCGATGGGTGCGTAGATTTCCAGCGTTTCGCGGGCGATACGCCGACGCTTGTCGGGCCGCATGGAACCCAATGTCTGCATGTTATGCAGACGGTCAGTCAACTTGATCAGGATGACGCGAATATCACGCGCCATGGCAAGCAGCATCTTGCGGAAATTTTCGGCTTGCGCCTCATGCTGGCTGGCAAACTCCAGCCGATCCAGTTTCGACAATCCTTCGACCAGTTCGGCTACCGGTTTACCAAAACGGTTCGTCAACTCCCCCTTGGTAACACCGGTGTCTTCAATCGTGTCGTGCAGCAACGCAGCCATGATGGCCACGGCATCCATCTTCCATTCGGCCAGACCACCGGCAACGGCCAGAGGATGGGTAATGTAAGCCTCGCCGGAAATACGCTTCTGGCCGCGATGACACTGCTCGCTGAAGACAAAGGCATCCTCGACCCGCGCCAGATCCTGGGCGGTCAGGTAATCCAGACTATCGATGAACACCCGGTATGCCGGGTCATCCGTCCCGAGGGAGGGCGGCTGTTCAGGCGGAGAATCGCTATTCAGTGGTGCACGGGCTTCCGTATTCATCGTGAGCCCCGCTTCCCATCTGATCCATCAGCAGTCGATCAGGCCTGCGGGCGATTCAATACTTCAACGCCGACGAGGCCCTCGCCAATCTCGCGCAACGCGACAACGGTGGGCTTATCCAGATCAGCTTCGACCTGCGGCGTTGCGCCGTTCGCCAGCTGGCGAGCACGGTAGGTTGCAGCCAGTGTCATCTGAAAGCGATTCGGGATTTTTTGCAGACAATCTTCAACAGTAATACGCGCCATGATGAATTCCGTTCTCTTATGAGCGATGGAGATAGGAGGCAATCAGCGCCGACACACGCTGCGTCTGATTCTCAAAACGCACACGGGCAGCCGCAAAGACGGCCAGCAGCTCGGCAAGAGCCTCATCCAGATTTTCGTTAATTATAACGTAGGGAAATTCATCCAGATGCGCCAATTCCTCGCGCGCATTCGCCACACGGCGGGCGATCACCTCGGTCGAGTCCTGCCCCCGGCCCTGCAAACGGCGCTCCAGGACGTCAAAAGAGGGCGGCACGATGAAAACCCCTACCGATTCCGGGTAAATCTTCCGAATTTGCTGCGCGCCCTGCCAATCGATCTCCAGAATCACATCCCGGTCTTCTCTGAGCAAGGCCTCGATACCGCTGCGAGTCGTGCCATAGAAATTACTGTGCACTTCGGCCCACTCCAGGAAGGCGCCGGCCGCCTGCATCTGCCTGAAAACTTCAACAGTAACAAAGTGATAGTGCACCCCATCCTGCTCGCCGGGGCGCGGGGCCCGGGTCGTTGTGGATATGGATAACGCCAGACGGGGGTTCTGCGCCATCGCCAGGCGCGTCAGCGTCGTCTTGCCGGCGCCCGAAGGGGCGGCGATCACGAACAGGCTACCGGGGCCAGTGCGGGGGTGCGTGCAATTCTGGGTCATGATGAGTGTCAATATTCCAATGAATCGGTTATTCGATATTCTGCACCTGTTCGCGGATCTGCTCGATCAGTAGCTTGAGCTCCATGGCGATCGCCGAAACATCGGTACTGACTGATTTGGAGCCCAGGGTATTGGCTTCGCGATTGAGCTCCTGCATCAGGAAATCCAGACGTTTACCCGCCTGACCTCGCGTTGAAACCACCCGGTCCACTTCGTCCAGGTGCACCTTCAGGCGCCCCAGTTCCTCGGCCACATCGGTGCGTACCGCGTACAACGTCAGCTCCTGACGGATTCGTTCATCCTCGGCACTGCCCACCACTTCGATCAATTTGGCGCGCGCCTTCTCGGCGAAGGCCTGCTGGGCGGCCGGAATCAGCGGGTCGGCTCGCGCCACCAGTTCGCGCATGGCGGTCGTACGGGTTTTGACCAGTTCGGCCAAGCGAGCGCCTTCGCGGTTGCGAACCGCCTTGAGCGCCTGTACCGCCTCTACCGCCATGGTCTGAAACTCGGAAAACAGGCTCGCCCAATCCAGTTCTGCCGTGCGCACGACGCCGGGCCAGCGTAGAACATCTGCCGTGCTGAGGCCACGACTATCGGCGAACAGACCCTGCACCTCATTGGCCAGTTGCAACAGACGCTGCATCCGTTCCATGTCGAGCGTCTCGTTCACATCATTAGCCTGCAAAGCCCAGCCGGCGCGACATTCCACCTTGCCCCGCGCCAGTTCCTTACTCAGCATTTCACGCAGCGGCATTTCCAGCGCCCGCAACTCATCGGGAAAGCGGAAGCTCAGATCCAGAAAACGCGAGTTGACGCTCTTGATCTCGAAACTCAGGGTGCCGCCCACGCGCTCAGCGGAAATGGGTCGAGTCACGTTGGCGAAACCGGTCATGCTGGCAATCATGGAAAATCCTGAATTTTGTGGGAAGTCGTACAATGCCGACGAGTTTAAACCACAGGAGCCTCCATGCGCCCGAGTCAGCGTCAACCCGGCGAATTGCGCCCGCTTTCGATTACCCGCGGTTATACCGTTCATGCCGAGGGTTCGGTGCTGATCCAGGTCGGTCAGACCCGCGTTCTATGCACCGCCAGCGTCGAAACCAATCTGCCGCCCTGGTTGCGCGGCAAGGGGCAGGGCTGGGTCACGGCCGAGTATGGCATGCTGCCGCGCGCCACCCATACGCGTTCATCGCGCGAAGCGGCTAAAGGTAAACAGACCGGGCGCACCCAGGAAATTCAACGCCTGATCGGCCGCAGCCTGCGCGCCGTGACCGACTTGGTGGCGCTGGGCGAACGGCAGATTACGTTGGATTGCGATGTCCTGCAGGCCGACGGCGGCACGCGTTGCGCTGCCATTACCGGCGCCTGGATCGCGCTGCATGACGCTTGCACCAAGCTGGTCGCCGCCGGCGAACTGCCATCCAACCCGGTACGCGATCACGTCGCCGCCATTTCGGTCGGCATCGTCGACGGGCAACCCGTGCTTGATCTTGATTACGCCGAAGATTCAAATTGCGACACCGACATGAACGTCATCATGACGGGTAGCGGCGGCATTGTCGAAATTCAGGGCACGGCCGAAGGTACGCCGTTTACGCGCAGCGAACTGAACGCGTTAGTGGATCTGGCCGAAAACGGCATCCGCGACCTGATTGCCGCACAGAAGCAAGCCACCAAGGCCTGAGCATGCAGCGACTCGTTCTGGCCTCGAACAATGCCAAAAAGCTCAAGGAGCTTCGCGAGCTACTGACGCCACTCGGCATTGAGCTGTTACCGCAGGGCGATCTGGATATTCCGGAAGCCGAAGAGCCCTTTTTTACCTTCGTCGAAAACGCACTCGCTAAGGCTCGCCATGCATCGCATCTAAGCGGATTGCCGGCACTTGCCGACGATTCCGGCCTCTGTGTGCGTGCCTTGGGGGGCGCCCCCGGCGTGCTATCGGCGCGCTTTGCCGGCGAGCCAAAATCGGATGCGCGCAACAATCTGCATCTGCTCGACAAGCTGGACGGAGTAACCGATCGTACGGCGCATTTTGTCAGCCTGTTGGTGCTGGTGCGCCATGCCGACGATCCTCAGCCGATTATCGCCGAAGGCAACTGGTATGGCGAAATACTCACCACACCGCGCGGCGAACATGGCTTTGGCTACGATCCGCTATTCTGGGTCCCCGAAACGGGCCTCTCGGCTGCCGAAATGAGTTCGGACGCCAAGAACCAGTGCTCGCACCGGGCGATTGCCATGCGGCAATTGCTGACCCGCCTGAACGAACTCTGACGGCCCTCATGGCCCAACCGATCACCTTCGTACCCAGAGGTAAACAGCCGACGAACCCGGGGCCGATCCTCACGCCGCAATTCACGCAGGCGATCCCCCTGTCGCTTTATGTGCATGTTCCCTGGTGCGTGCGTAAATGCCCATACTGCGATTTCAACTCGCATACAGCACCTGACCATTTACCCGAAGCGGCTTTTGTCGACATCCTGCTGGAAGATCTGACGCATGCCTTACCGGGTATCTGGGGCCGCCGTGTCGAAACGATCTTCTTTGGTGGGGGCACACCGAGCCTGCTCTCGACAGAGGCTGTCGACCGTCTGCTCACCGGGTTCCGCACCTTGCTGCCGGTGTCTCCGCAAGCGGAGATTACGCTGGAAGCCAACCCCGGCACAGTCGATGCCGAGCGTTTCAGTGGCTTCCGCGCCGCAGGCATAAACCGCCTATCACTGGGCATTCAGAGTTTCGATGATGCCTCATTGCATGCGCTTGGCCGCATCCACAACCGGGCGCAGGCGATTGCCGCCATTGAGGCCGCTTCGCGTACTTTCGAGACTTTTAATCTGGACCTGATGGTTGGCCTGCCAAGGCAAAGCGTCGATGCAGCTTTGGCCGATATCGACCAGGCTTTATCTTTCTCACCCCCGCACTTCTCGTGCTATCAGCTGACGCTGGAGCCGCATACGCCCTTCGCCGCCAATCCTCCTGCCGATATGCCGGATGATGATACCTGCGCTGAAATTCAGGACCAGCTTGAAGAGCGCCTGGCTGCTACAGGCTATGAGCATTACGAAACCTCGGCTTTTGCCAAACCGGGGCATCAATGCCGGCACAATCTGAATTACTGGACCTTTGGAGACTATCTGGGGATCGGCCCCGGAGCGCACGGGAAGTTGACAAACCACGAAGGTGTGCGGCGTAGCATGCGTCATAAGCTCCCCAAAATCTATCTGGGGGCAGCCGGTTCCGGCCGTTTTATCCAAAGCGATGAGGCCATTTCCGGCGATTCACTGGTTGGGGAGTTCATGATGAACGCCCTACGCATCAATGCCGGATTTACGACGGATGTCTTCGAGCGCCACACCGGTCTGCCCTGGCTGGTTGTGAGCCGTGAGATCGAATTGGCAATTCGCGATGGCTTCCTTGAATGGCTTATTCCCGGCAAGCAGCTCCGACCGACCTTGCAAGGCCGACGTTTTTTGAACGTGTTGCTCCAGCGGTTTCTATAACGACCGCTGCTTATTTCTTGCGGAACACTAGGTCCCAGACACCATGCCCCAGTTTAAGGCCACGGTTTTCGAATTTGGTAAGCGGACGATACGCCGGCCTTGGCGCATAATCCGTTGCCGTGTTTTCCAGCGCCGATTCGGTGGATAACACGTCGAGCATCTGTTCGGCGTAGTTTTCCCAGTCGGTGGCGCAGTGGATCGTGCCGCCCGGCTTCAGGCGGGATACCAGCGTCCGCACGAATTCCGGCTGAATCAGACGGCGCTTGTGATGCCGTTTCTTGTGCCAGGGATCCGGGAAGAAAATCAGGATGCCCTCCAGTGAATTGGGCATAATCATCTGCGTCACCACATCGACAGCATCGTGCGACATCAGGCGTAAGTTGGTCAGCTGGTCCTGCTCGATCAGTTTGAGCAGGTTACCGACGCCGGGACGATGTACTTCAATGCCGAGATAATCATGGCCAGGATGATTACGTGCGATCTCTGCTGTTGCACCGCCCATACCGAAACCGATCTCTAAAAACCGGGGCGCAGAACGGCCGAAGATGACATCCCAGTCCACCATTTTTGGTGCGAAATCGACGCCCCAGCGTGGCCAGCCATGCTCGATCGCAGAGGATTGCCCTTCTGTCAAACGGCCCTCGCGACGCACAAAGCTGCGAATACGTCGCAAGTGTTCCGGCACATCACTTAGAACGGGTTGTCGCTTCTCAGTCATCAGTCGTTGCATCAGGTCTGGATTGTGGTTCAACCGGATCGCCCGTGACATTCTGTCTGGGTTTTGGGTGCTGGAACTTCAGGTAGTCAGGGTGTGACACCTCTTTCAACACGGCCTGATAGCGCATATGGAGATTCATATTCGGTAACGCCAGTGTCTGCGGCAAACTGGCACAGGCATCGGCCAGCGCCGCGTCAGAGAGCGTCAGGCTGGTCTTCAGGTGCATGGCCTGAGCAACGCGTTTCTGCAAATCCTCCGATTGCCCGGGAATTCGATAATGTTCGGCCAGCGCGATGGTCATCTGTTCCAGAACCGGCTGGTTGATCTCGCCCCACTCGGCATAACTATCAGCAGCCTTCGCCTCAGCGGCGCAGGCTTCTCCCAGCAGGGTAACCGCATTCCCGACACCGAAGGTACGTTGGGTCGCCAGCAATTGCGGTTGGTCAAATGCATAGACGTGGGGTCGCTGGCTCTGGAGTTCTTCGGCTTGCGCGGTAAAACCCGGTGACAACAGCACCAGTAACGCAAAGCACCCCTGTCTCAAACCCGACATGCGATCAATTGCGGCCAATAAGGCCCGTTGTCGGAGAGCTCGGGTCAGCACTGTAAAACTTGCGCGGCATACGCCCTGCAAGATAGGCGGCGCGTCCCGATTCGACCGCCAGCTTCATGGCCGTTGCCATCAGCACCGGATCCTGTGCATGGGCAATCGCCGTGTTCATCAGGACCCCCGAACAGCCTAGTTCCATCGCGATCGTGGCATCCGACGCCGTGCCGACGCCGGCATCGACGATCACCGGCACCCTGGCCTGATCCAGTATCAGTCGCAGATTCCAGGGATTGAGAATACCCATGCCGGAACCGATTAACGAGGCCAGCGGCATGATCGCTACACAACCGATGTCCTCAAGCATCCTGGCCTGAATCGGATCATCCGAGCAGTAGACCATGACCTCAAAACCTTCACGCACCAGTGTTTCTGCGGCTTTCAATGTTTCGGGCATATTCGGGAAAAGACTGGTCTGATCGCCGAGCACTTCCAGCTTGCAGAGCGGGTGGCCATCCAGCAGTTCGCGGGCCAGGCGTAGCGTGCGCACGGCATCATCCGCCGAATAACAACCGGCCGTGTTAGGCAAAATCGTGTAGCGACTGGGCGGAATCACGTCCAGCAGATTCGGTGCAGCGGCATCCTGCCCGATATTGGTACGCCGAATAGCGACCGTCACAATCTCCGCCCCCGATGCCTCGATCGCGCGGCCGGTCTCGGCGAAATCCTTGTATTTACCGGTGCCAACCAGCAGGCGGGAACGGTAGGTTTTACTGCCGATCTTGATGCTATTCATGGAATCTAGGGCTTGCACGCTTAACCTCCGCCAACGGCAACAACAATCTCGATCTGATCCCCGTCAGTCAGCACCACTGCAGCGTGCTGGCTGCGCGGCACAATATCACCGTTGCGTTCAACGGCCACTCTACGACCAAGCAACGCAAGCTGTTCGAGCAGTGCGCTTATAGTCAGTCCGGCCGGGCATTCGTGCACTTTACCGTTAACGGTCAGTTTCATGAGAAGACGTTTTTTGGAGCGGGCGAAGGGAATCGAACCCTCCTCATAAGCTTGGGAAGCTTAGGTAATGCCACTATACGACGCCCGCTAGGGGTGTGATCCATTATTGTACCTGCGGTGGGCGAGACGGTGCACCTTTAGAGCGCTGTTAGTTTTGTGAAATCCTTAAAACCTAACTGTCTAGGTTGAAGTAATCACGGCGCGCCTAGCTACACTAACGAGTGAATCGTCAGGTTTATGACGATTACAGCATTTAGGAGTCTAGTTCAGCCTTAGCGATTTAGGTTCTTTGTATCGGCGGTAACCCCATAAGTACTGAGTGGGCATTTTCCTAATCATGTTCCCTAAGGCAACATTCATTTGCGCTGCCGCCAGTTCTGGATCTGCCGAAAGGGTTTCTTTGATCTGCTCTATATGAAGATAGTAGCCTTTGCCCTTAGGCAGCCGCTCTAACCCAAAGGTGAATATGGGGCTATTTTTTATAGATTGCACCCGCTGAACAAGGGTCATTGTGTATGCATCTTTGCCGAAAAATGGGGCATAAACACCATCCCCCAATGCGGGTACCTGATCTGGCAAAAAGCCTACCGTATGACCCTTTAATAAAGTTTTTACTAGGCTTTTAACCCCTGCTTGATTTGCTGGAACCAGCTTCAAATCGGGGGTTACACGAACCCAGTCTATGAAGATTTTTAGCCACTTCATTCTCGGCTCTTTGAAGATGACTGCCGCTTTGTGCCTGAATGTATAAAAGGGACAAAGCATTTCGAAAGAACCGATATGAGGCGATATTAAAATCACGCCCCTACCCTGATCAACAGCTTCGTCTATTAAATCCCAGTGATCACACTGGATGATTTGGTTCAGCTTTTTGGCATTTCGAGGCGCCCACAAATAAGGCAGTTCTAAAAACATTTGAAGCAGTTGAATCATAGCCGCTTTATCCATGGCAGGCGTTGCATCTGGATAAGCGATTCGTAGATTCTTATACGCTTCTTTTCTGTAGGATCCTGGCAATACTGAAGCAAGCAAACCCAGAAATGTTCCTATGCCCTGCAAGACTTCCAGTGGTAAAAGTCCTAATGCTTTGAACAGCACATAGACAATCGCAGCCAAAAATTTATCCATGGCTTGGCTGAGCGATTGAAACAATTATGAACCAGGCACATCTATGCACCTGGAGACTATCCATATTAACTGCCACTCTAATTCCCATCTGAACAATAAGGGAAACGCCCCAAAACGGGCGAGATTCACGTGGCGAGATAACTTAAATGGATGAACTCTTTGAAAAGGTCACATCAACAAAACTAAGGCGCAAAATGAAGATCGCTAACGAATACTACGCGGTAATCAACATGTTTGCAAATGCATAAGATCGTATGCACCTCTTGGTGCTGCTAGCACATTGAAAGCCTGTGATTACAAAAGCGGTTGCTGACCGAAGATCCGCTTACGTGACCCACTCTTTGGGTCGACTTCCCAGGAATTGCCAGTTTTCTCAATGCTAAATGAATATAGATTCAAACTTAGGAACAGGAGGCGGTTGAAGCTGTAAACTGCCATCGTTGGTTCTTATGAAATAACCAATTAATTTATTGGAGGTAAAAATGTTCAAACGCATTTGTGCATGCCTTGTTACATCTATTGCCACTCTGCCTGTGCTATCTGCGACCAATGGAGAAAACTGGGAGGTTTCGACGCAGATTGCCCAAGGCAACAACCCATTGGGTCCAGCGAAAGTAATGAAGCTCTGCTTCGCTACGGACAAAAACATGAAAGAACCGCCTCCACCACCTGACACATCGTGCAAGACGTCAACTCAGCAGTCGGGCAAGAAAGTCGCCTTCAAATCGGTCTGTAAATATGATGGCATGACTATGACCAGTTCAGGCTATACCGAAGAAGTTAGCTCGACGCATTTTCATACCGATTTGACCATCGTGACTGAGGACAACGGAAATCGATCGCAGCAGCGTCAGGTTGGTGATATCAAAAAGATCGGTGGCAGCTGCGACCCTAACGATATGTCTGGATTCATGAAGGGCAGCAGCGCACCGCAAACAGTAGGCAGCAATCCCCCCGCACCAGCTAAGAAAACCCCAGCCAAAAACCTAACATCTAAGACTCAAAGTACGTCAGGCACCGTCTCTGAAGAAGATACAAAACCCACTCAAGAAACCACTTCAAGATCAAGTGATTCACAGGATGGTTCATCAAGCATGATTCAAGTCGGTACGTCTATTATCAAAGGGTTGTTACCATTCTGAAATTCATATAAAAGGGTTGAACTTATATACAACCCACCGGATGGTCTCCTTACTCAACCAAGGAGACCACTATGATTCAACAAAAACCCAAAGAAACCCCCACCCCAAAGAACGTTGCCCAGGTCGCTGAAGCAGTCAAAATCGGTCGCGCGGTCATTGCTGAGGGTAAGACCAAGGTGGTAGCGGTTAACGCCATGTATCCACTGATCAAGGATGAACCCCGAGAAATCATCTGGAAAGCCTTTGAAGAGGGGGCTTCCTTGACCCCCAAAGGGGCGATCACCTACCTATACAACGTGATTAAAGAGTTCAAGAAGAAACCCAAGTAGATGGTTCCAAATGGAACCCTGCGGAATTCCAAGCTTTCAGAGCCCGCCCTATGCGGGCTTTTTTTTCTTTTTCTGTTCAATAAGGAATACAATTTTCTACAACTATCTATGACGCTAAATATCCCTGACGAAGCCTGAGGGTCAGCTTCTAGAGTCCGAATCCTGATCCCTGACTCTCGACTTCGTCACCCCCCACGGACTCGGGAATCAGGATCAGCAATGGCAGCAATTTCACCACCCAAAACACACCGCAATCAGGTTACGGTTTTTGAGGAACCGCCTGAACTGGGTGCCCAGCCGTCCGACTTCAAAATTGAACTAGCGAACTTGGTTGACCAAGAGTCAAACCAGCCTAGAAAAACACGTTTGAAGGTGATGGATGGACCGTATCTGATCATAGGTTTCGATACGGAGTTTAAAACCCCTGAATACCACGTCTCTCGAGATGACATAGACAGCGGGAATGCGAAGTTTCGAGTGCTTTCTTACCAATTTCACGCTAAAACGTCTGATGGCATTGAGTGGCAGGGTATTAATTGCACCCAAGGTGAAGAGCGCCTGACATTGGCTGAATTCTTGGTCTTTGTCTTGGGGAAAGGTACCCAAGAAATTGGGGCATCACGCTTTCCAACGACAATTTTCTTGGTAGGGCACTTCACCCGGGCAGACATCCCAGCATTCGCAGACTTTAAAGAGCTTCAAAACGTCATGTCAGCGGTGAGAAATACATTCTTGTCGATCGATACGCACATGATGATCAACATCAAGGATTCCACCGGAAACATCATTCAATTACGGGTCATCCTGCGAGACACGATGTTGCTAACCCCTCAAGCATCGAAAAGCCTCAAAGGGATCGGCAAATTAGTCGGCTTCGAAAAGCTCCAGTTACATCCAGATCCCAAAACACATAAAAACTGGATCACAAGGATGGATTGGGTGCGGCAGCACCACTGGGAATCTTACAAAGCCTATGCGCTGATGGATGCCACCATATGCTTACGCTACATCGAAAAGATCATTGAGCAATACGAGAACGTAACGGGTAAGAAAAAGGTCCCCGTCACACTCACGTCCATCGGGGTCGATTTGCTTCTGAAGCACTGGAAAGAAGACCTCCACCAAGACCATCTTGAATTGATCGGTAAGGAAAAGCCTCAAGGCGGGTATTTCGATAAAAACAAAGGCTATTACGTCAAATTCAAAGACCCTGTTGCCATTGAAGAGCTCTCCCACTACCTTCAATTCATCACAGAGAGCTATCACGGGGGGCGTAATGAACAATATTGGTTTGGTCCTGGCATCGAAGATAGCTGGATCGATATTGATTTATCCAGCGCCTACCCAACCGCTATGTCGATTATTGGCACCCCAGATTGGCGGGCAATTCGTGACACTAAGAAATTAGAGGATTTCACAGCCACCACACTTGGTTTTGCATGGGTGGACTTTGAATTTCCCAAAAATGTACGCTACCCATGCCTACCAGTACGAACAAGTCACGGGTTAATTTTCCCCATGAAGGGCGCCTGTTATTGTGCAGCTCCGGAACTCATAGCAGCACAGGAGCTCGGGGCAAAAATCAAGATCAGGAAGGGTGTTGTAATACCCACTGATCCAACCCAGAAAATTTTCATGGGCTTTATTCGTGATTGTGTCAAAAAGCGCAATGAAGCAGGGTCTAAGACCCTTGAAGGTTTGTTCTGGAAGGAAATCAGCAACTCCACCTACGGGAAAACAGCACAGGGGCTCATGAAGAAGCGTGTGTATGACATGCGAGATAAAGCCACCAAGCCACTCCCTGCTAGCGAAATTACAAACCCATGCTACGCATCATTCATCACATCGTTTGTTCGAGCGTTGCTTGGCGAAATCATGAACCGCATTCCCAGCAGGTATCAAGTTTTCAGCTGCACAACTGATGGTTTTCTTACCAACCTTCCGGAGAATCAGATTCCAAATGTCATTAGAGGGCAACTTGCCAACATTTTCTTGAATTCTCGTAAGGAGCTCACGGGAAGCAATGAGATTGTTGAGATCAAACACAAAATCAAACAACCATTAGGGTGGCGAACACGGGGGCAAGCCACATTAAAACCCAACCACGACACTATCCCAGAAGAACAACGATTTGTTCTCGCCAAAGGCGGGATCTTCACACCACCTGAAGCCGAGGATAACGAGGAACAAAATCAATCCATCTTGAATCTATTTTTTGATAGGCAAATTGATAGCGTTATCCGCGTCGAATCTTTGTTAGGAATTCGTGACATCGTTGAGCATGATGCGGATGCAGTTGCCAAAGTGGTTTCCAAGAGACTGAGCATGGAATATGACTGGAAACGACAGCCCACCCATGTAGGGACTTCAAACGAATACAACCACGTTTATTTCGATACCCAACCATGGAGCAATGTTGATCAATTCGATAAGGTACGGGAGCTCTGGGATGAACGCCTCAAGAACAATCCAATCTGCCTTAAGTCCGTGAATGACTTCAACAATCTAGCTGACTTCATAGAATGCAATTCCCACCCAAATCAAGCGGGCAGGTATATGAAACGTAAACAACCTGATATTGCTAGGTTGAAGCAATTACTTTGTTCAGCATGGCAGGATTCCAAGGCGGGGTTAAAGAAGGGTGTGCCCAAGACAGCGAATGAATTTGCAGATTTGCTAACAAAATATGGTGTTCCAACCAAACGTAGCGATGTCGAGAATGGTGCCAAACGATCATTTCTAGATCACATGCACACATGCCCACCCACAGATCGGGTCAAGGAAATTCTTGAAAACTTAAAGTCAGAGTTTCCCAAGCTTCGAATTCAACAATTTCTCTATAAAAACACCCAAAGGGAATCAGTTACACTGCGTCCAAGAATGGGTGATACCCAATCTTGTGGGTGAGGAACTCACCCACAAGTGAACTACGTTCAAGATACTTGATTTAGCTGATAAAACCAATAAAAAGAAGTTAACTTCAGTAAAAGTTTTGCCTCTCCACCCATATACTACTTTTACTGAGTTAATGTTTTAACATATTGATTAATAAGGGTTATTAATAATCTATCGCGTAAGAACATTTGATTTTATTGAACCTTCTCATACACAACACCCACCACTCCATACCGTAAAAATAACCCCTCCATAAACCCCCTAATTTATTGATTTTTAATAATTAATTAAGGATTGGCGCGATCATTTATTTGACATTAATTTGTATTTTCATGGATTTTTCGGATTCTAAATAGAGCTATTACTCTAGGAGAACCCCATGACCCCTAACGAACTCAAAAATACCCTGAACACCCCAAGTGAAGACATCCTGTCCGAGTCTGTATCGTTATTTCAAAGAAATCTCGGATCAGAAGCTTCTAGTTGGATCAGGAAGGTGGAAGCTAGAGCTAAACAACTCAAAACAGGGAAGGTCGTTTTGATCGCTGTCTTGAAGAAGGAATAAGCAGTGATCGCCTAGAGAGCAAGTTTCTTGCTAGCAATTGCCAATTGTTCTTCAGAGAACAACTCACGATGCTCATCCATGAGAGCAATATTTTCTAGGCTTAGATCCCTGCGATTCACTAAAACTAGGTCAGTAAATCCATCGGAAGGCTTGGTCACTGAAATCAATTTTCGTGCTGCTTCAACGTGACCGTATTGATTAATCATTTGGCGCAACTTAGAGAATTTAATCTTGTAGTCAACGTTTGCAATATCGATTGCCCGATCCACGGCGGCAGCAAAACTTGTTTCAGCATCCATCTTCTATACTCCTACGCATTTTTTTGTAAGGCTGCTCCTAATCACGACCAAAATCAAGTTGCCATTTATGGATGACCCATGGAAAGTGACCGTATAGGAGGTCACACCATGGGGCTTATCAAACGTGGAAGGTCAAAGTTCTGGTACATCCAGTTCCAGATGGATGGGAAACCTTACATCAAATCGACTCGCACCACGGACAAGCGATTGGCTGAGTCACTCGAGGTTCAGTTTCGCAATCAGGTAATTCGATCTGAACATCTCGGCATCAAGGATAGGATCAAGCTGGTTGATGCCTTAGAGCACTTTTCGACTGCCAAAGCGAGACTTCGGAGTATCAGCAATTTCAAGGGATACATCGCCTTGTTACTCAGGAATGTCGGGGGTACAACCTACATCGATCAGTTAACTGACCGTGACCTTGAATTATTGAAGGCAAAGCTCGAGAAGACTGAATACAGCAACCAGACAATCAAACATTGTATGAATGCTTTAAGAGGATCAATCAAGTACGCCAAGCGCCTGGGCTATAAGACCCCTGATCTTGAATTCCCTGTCATTCCCATCAGTCCAGGTCGGATTCGATATCTGACTGTGGATGAAGAACAAGATTTGTTGGAGTCCCTCGACCCGTATCGGGAAATTAAAGGGTTGGCGTCCTATAAGGATCGACATGACCTATTGAAGAAGGAATTACACGATCAATATGATTTCGTGGTGATGCTGCTAGACACTGGCGCACGTTACTCCGAGATCGCAACCCTTGAATGGTCGGCAATTAATCTAGATGATCGATCAATTCGTCTATGGCGTTCGAAAGTGAAGAATGAGTCAATTCTTTATATGACTGATCGAGTTCATGCGGTGCTTACTCGCAGATTTAACGAAAAGTCATCGAAATACATCTTCTCGAATCGATCTGGCGGGGCAAAGCAGTACAACTCGAAGACCTTGAAAAAAGCGTTTGAACGAGCTGGTATCGAGGGGGCTACAGCGCATACCCTTCGACATACTCATGCGTCACGTCTCATCCAGAATGGTCTGAACCTCTACGAGATCAAGGAGGTCCTCGGGCACAGCGATATTAAAACTACGATGCGGTATGCCCACCTTGAACAAGCTGCGGTTTCATTGAAGGTGAAAGAGGTTATGAACAAGCTGAATAAGTCAGCGAGTCGTACCGGAACTGATACCACCTCTGGAATCCGCAACTCTTTGAAATCTATGGAAGCCGCGTGATCTCTGCAGTGCTGCGCGACTCTTCGACTATCGCTCGGGAGCCTTGGGAAGCTTAGGTAATGCCACTATACGACGCCCGCTAGGGGTGTGATCCATTATTGTACCTGCGGTGGGCGCGACGGTGCACCTTTAGAGGGTGCCCGGGGCAGTTTATGTAGCCATTTTCTTGAAATCGGTCTTTAATGCTTGGGAATCACAAAGACGCAAGCCACCTGATGACTGCACAACGCATCCTAGCCCTGTTCCTCTCGACATGCCTTGTTGGGTGTTCATCTTTGACGACCAGACCCGTAAGTCCTGCGAAATCCCAGGTTGTCTGCAGCCAGGCAGAACTATTCAAGATCAATAAGAACAACCTGGTCCCTGATCAGAACATGGATCACATCAAGGGGCTCGATCTGTCGAAGCAATCCGTCAACACCGCCAACATTCTCGGTGTGACACCACTGCTATCGAGTTGGTCAACTTTATCGAACACCAGATCAGGCAGCGAAACCAAACGGTTGGCACTCCGGCAACAGATTATAGAAAAGATCACGCTTGCCAACCTGGAAGTCTCAGCGGCACTGGCCTATATCGACTGCGAAGGAGAGCGTACAGACCAACTGAGAGACCGTTTACAGCGGCATGAAACAAAACGCATTGAACGATTAACCCTCGCCAGCATCATCGTAGGCGCTGGTACCGTTGTGAGTGCCGGTGTTTTAGCGCTTACCGGCGCGGCAACTGCCGGGAATATCGTCTCGATCGCTGGCGGCAGCTCTGAAGCCGGCTTGAGCGTCTATGCCTTCAGGAATAGGGAAATTGGGGAGATTAATCACCAGAACAATATGTTGCAGGAAGTGTGGGATGGTCCTGGCGAGCAGTCCTATTTTCCACCGGTTGTCTGGCGCTACCTGAATTCACCCGCTGAAACCAACAGCCCACTCACCGTCAGGGACGCCTTAAAAGCCGAGTGGCAAACGGACGAGTTAATCGGAAAACCTGATAGCGAGGTTGCGCAACGGCGCATGGCGCAATTGTTCAGCACCGGCGGTGAATACAGTCTGGACGATCTGCGAGCCAGAGAGGGCATGCAGGATTTACTTGAAGCCCGAATCTCCATGTTTAACCAAAGGTTGGCACGCCTGCTGCGTGAGTTTTTAAACACACCGCAGAAATAACTATGCGTTCAAAGAAACGATCAAGATATTGGTCATGGATCCTCAAGCTGCTTCCAAACAGCAAAGCAGTGCCCAGGGAGTATCAGGCCGCAAAAGCCTTGATCACAGGCATAGATAAGGGGGGCATCCCACTGAACCCCGTCAAGGTAAATGCGATTGCCAGAGATCTGGGCCTGGAAGTTTCTGTCAAAGACCCCGTGGAGAAAACGATTCAGCGAATTCGTAATGCCGTAGAAAGAGTATGAGGCAAAAAGCCCGCAGAAGCAGGCTTTGCTTATTTCTGGCCTTGGTCAGAGTAAGAAATCAGTAGCTTCAACTCTCGTGACACCGACCAATCCGATCTCAAAATCAGCCTTTGCGTCACCATTAACATCCCCGTACAGAACGACGTCTTTGGTTCCTTTGATGCCATCAACTTCGTATGCTGAATACCAAACGGCATTCGCTTTAGCTGCTTGACCGTTGAAGACAAAACTTTGATCTCCGATCACATTGCTGTTGGCATCAATCCCTACCAGGTCGATATCATCAATTTTGGTCAAGAAGTTAAAGACTTTGTCACGTAACGAGCCACTCTTCGATTCGAGAATATCGTTAAAGTCAAAGACATCTCTAACTTTATCCGATCCGCCGTACATCGAATCAGCACCTAAACCACCAGTCAGAATATTCGCTTGTGCATTACCCTTGATGACATCGTTAAAGTCGCCAGCAATAACATTTTCAATGCCACTCAGGCTGTCCATGCCAATTTTTGCAGCGTCTTTACCCGCAGTGGAATTTGCCGATCCCTTGGCAAGATCGACAGTGATGTCAGCTGTTGCAGAAGTGTACTTAACGGTGTCAACCCCAGCGCCACCGATGTAACGATCGTTACCTGATCCATCTCCGCCGATGATTAGATCATCGCCTGCACCAGCATCTACCGTATCGTTACCACTGGCTGCATACAGATAGTCATCGCCATCACCGCCATTCAATGTATCGTTTCCATCACCCGAGCAGAGTGAGTCGGAGCCTTGCCCACCTGACATGACATCATCACCATCGCCGCCGACAAGGTCATCATTCCCAAAGCCACCGTTGAGAATATCGTTTCCTAACGACCCGTAATAATAGTCATCCGAGTCTGTACCATTCCAATGGTCGTCGCTGTCTTCACCGTGTTCGCCGTGAGCAAGCTGGAATGTCGAAGAACCATCATTGTTCGCGTAGGTTTTTGAAATGCGGCTATATACACCATCACCATCAACATCTGCATAGACAGACTGTTCAATCAAGCCATGTTCATATTCGGTTTTGACGTAATTAGCGCCAGAAATCGACCAGCTTTCATCGGCGTCAATGCGCTCCGCTCTAGAAACACCATTCTTTACCTCAAACACTTGGGATACAGCATCTCCTACAACCGAGAACTGGTAGCCATTGGCATAACTTGTAGAGACACTATTAGACACACCTACACCTAACGAGGAGCCGCTACCAAAGTCTGTCGTCAAGCCACCAGTGTAGGCCTTGGTTGTTTTCAAAAATACACCATCCCCATCCACGTCTGTGTACGTTGTGATTTCTGTGCGACCGTGTTCATACTCTGTCTTGGTCACATTTACGCCATCGAAAGACCAGACTTCATCGCGATCAATCCCTTCGCGCTTGAGGCGTCCATTCTTTACTTCGTAGATCGCTGTAACGACACCGTCCTCGATAGTGAACTGGTAACCTTTGTTTGAGCTGCTCATGCTGTACCTCTTTCGTGTTGATGGTTCTACTTTGCCTACTCAACATGAACTCAACCTTAAGAAATTAACAAAGGCCCACGTCCTTATTCGTTGTTTCGAAACATACTGTTACAGAAAATCCACGATGATTGGTATAGCAAGGCGACTTGATTTGGAGCGAGCCGTTGCATTGAGAAACAATAGTCTCAACTATTGAGAGGCCAATACCAGAACCAGATTGGGATGCGTCTACCCGCCCAAAACGTTGGCGGATTAGCCCGATCTTGTCACTCGGTACCGGATCGCAATCGTTCTGAATTTCCAAGACACCGTTTGAACTCAACAGAATCTCGACCATTGAATTTGGTGTTGCGTATTTCATGGCATTTTCAAGAAGGTTTTGGATTGCAATCCCAACTGCATCAACATCACCTTTAATCCAAACCTCAGATTCATCGCACTCAAAATTAATTCGAGAGGCTTTTCTTATCTCAAACTCGCGAACCAACATCTTCATGATGCCATTCAATTCCACGGGAATGAGATTGAGCGCTACCCCAGACTCCGCTCTGGCGAGCTGAAGTAGCTTAACCGTCATGTTTTCTAATTTCTTCAGCATCAGTTTGGCTTCTTCTGCTCTACTTAACGAGTCTCCATGTAAATCTGTCTTGAGCACGTCAAGCTGAGCTAAAGCAGCAGCGATTGGAGTTCTCAATTCGTGTGCACTATTTGCTGAGAAATTGCGTTCGCTCTCTAGCGCTATCTGCAAACGGTACAACAGACTATTGATTGCTTCTCCAAGACTAATCAACTCTCTTGGAAGTATATTGTTATTCACGGGGTGCAAATCATGGCTGCTCCTCGCAGTAAGCTCTGCGCCCAAAGAGAATATAGATTCTTGGGCTCTTCGGACAGACCACCAAACGAGCACCCCGGTAAAGGGTATAAGAACAATCAATGGAAGCGTCAGAAAGATGAGCGTGTCTTTAATCGTGCTGGTTCTATGCCCCGCACTCTCTGCGATGACAACAAATAGGCTATTTTCAGCGTTTCCTTCCACGCAAAAAACCTGGCCACCTCTTTCGTGCAACCCTGCATCCAGAGGAACGTCGTAGGCGTTTTCAGGAGCGTTATGAGACCTTAAAAGTACTTCTTTTTTCGCATTAACCACCTGATAAGAAAGATACTCGTCATGCGGCACGGGGTCTAGAAATATTGTTTTGTGACCCGGCGAAAGTTGGGCATCTGCCAGCGGAAGTATTCGTTGAGCGGTCTCCTTTAAGCCACTATCAAAGATCTCATTCGTTTCATGACGCACAACCCATGCGACCAAAACCACTACTGCGATCCAAAGCACGAGCATCAAAGCCGCAAGGTTTATGAAAAGTCTTCTACCGATGCTTTTATTCATCTCGTAGATTCAAATTCGAAGTGCAACGTTGATTGACCGGTTAAGCGGCTGAGGATGTTTTAGGATCACAGCTTCTTGACTCCCCAGTCGAAGTTGCCATGAGCTACAAACACCTCAGCCAAAATGAACGTTATCAGATTTACGCCTTGATGAAAGCCGGACATAACCAACTTGAGATTGCCCAGATACTGGGCAGACATCGCTCGACGATCAGTCGAGAGGTGGATAGGAACTCGGGTTTGAAAGGCTATCGCCCTAAGCAAGCTCAGGAACTGGCGTGTCAGCGTGCCGAAGGCTCGCGTAATGCACCCAGAGTCCCGGAAACCACGCTTCAGGTCGCAGCTTACTTCCTGCGCCAGGACTGGAGCCCTGAACAAGTGGCTGGGTTTGTTCCCGTCAGCCATGAAACACTTTATCGGCACATCTATGCCGATAAAGCCCAGGGCGGTACTTTGTGGCGCGGCTTGCGCTGCCAGAAGAAGAAACGGAAACGCTATGCCGGTGGACGAGATCGCCGGGGGCAGATGCCTAACCGCCGCTCGATCCATGATCGACCCGCTGCCGTAGAAAGCAGGGCCTGTGTGGGTCATTGGGAAGGCGATACCGTGATTGGTGCTGCTCACAAGCACGCCATCGTGACGGTTGTTGAGCGCAAGAGTGGCTTTGCCGTGCTGTCCAAGGTGGAGAACAAGACTTCGGAAGCTGTCAGCCAGGCCATCATTGACCTGCTCAAGCCCTATGCCGCCAGAGTCATGACCCTGACTTATGACAACGGGAAAGAATTTGCCGATCATGCGCGGATTGATGCTGAACTCGGATCAACCGGATACTTCGCTGATCCCTTTGCCAGTTGGCAGCGCGGGAGCAACGAGAACTTCAATGGTTTGCTGCGGCAATACATCCCCAAGAAACGCCCTTTATCAACGGTCACGGACGAAGAATTAAAAATGATTGAAGACAAGCTAAACTTCCGCCCTAGGAAAAGACTCGGATTTAGAACACCGCATCAGGTGTTTCATGAATCCCTAAACCGTGTTGCACTTCGTCCTTGAATCCGCCTTCTGATTAATCAAGAAGTCATAGAAACGATTGAGCTGTTGATCCCCGGGCATCATGCGGCAATGAACGCTTTAGCGTGCTTAGCCACCGTTTACGCTTTGGGCATGGATCTTTCAATTGCTATAA
>VEQK01000047.1 GCA_018883265.1 Rhodocyclaceae bacterium
AGCGTCCAGTTCTGGATGCCCGTAGAGCGTCCTTTTAAATGGGCATTAGATACTGCACACGACTTGAGTCACTTCTCCACAAATGCACGCTCAATCACGTAATCCCCCTGCACACCGCGCTTGGGGGAAATCACAAAACCCAGCTCGTCGAGCATCTTGCTGGTGTCTTCAAGCATTGAAGGACTACCGCAAATCATCCCGCGGTCTGTTTTCGGATCAAGCGGAGCGATATTCAGATCAGCAAACAGCTTGCCCGATTGAATGAGGTCGGTGAGGCGCCCCTGATTTTTGTAACTCTCTCGCGTGACCGTCGGATAGTAAAGCAACTGACGGCATACCTGATCACCGAAGTATTCATTCAACGGCAGCACTTCCGTAATAAAGCGCTCGTAGGCTAACTCGCTGACCATACGCACCCCATGGATCAGAATGAGTTGCTCATACTGCTCATAAGCCTCAGGATCCTGAATCAGGCTCATGAAGGGCGCGAGCCCTGTGCCAGTGGAAAACATGAAAAGACGTTTGCCCGGCTTCAAATCCGACAGCACCAGGGTCCCTGTTGGCTTTTTACTGACCAGCAGTTTGTCGCCAACTTTAAGATGCTGAAGCCGCGACGTCAGTGGACCATCCTGTACTTTAATACTGAAGAATTCGAGATGTTCTTCGTAATTCGGGCTGGCGATGCTGTAGGCACGCATCAGCGGTCTGCCATCTACTTCGAGACCAATCATCACGAATTGGCCATTTTCGAAGCGCAGCCCCTGGTTTCGCGTCGTGGTGAAGCTAAACAGGGTCTCGTTCCAGTGCTGAACGGCGGTAACGGTTTCTTCAATAAAGTTGCTCATATCCTGTTGCTGATGCGGTGCAAAAGACGGGATTTTACATTGAAGAAAAAACCACAAAATAACGGTTTGTTATTAACTAATTCCAGCCAGTTCAGTCGATTGCCTGTCCCACCCACGTGTGCAAGTACTGCCGCAGCTGTCTGCGACATGGTATGAACAGATCCGCTATTCGGACACTGGCGCCATTGTCGCCAGCTGCTGCAACCAGAACTCGGTCGCGATTGTCGCCGCGTTCATCCATCCAAAAAAGCCCAGTTTGAGCAAATCCAGCTCGTAATCCCCGACCTGGGATATAGGCGCCGGAACCCAAGGGGTTCCGGCATGCAATTGACGATTCCCGGACATCGATCAGCGGGCGTAGGTTTCACCTGGGTTATAGGGCACGCACCACCCTTCTTCGTTATCACCCAAGGAGAAAAGCGGGTCCGGAACCGTAACGGCACCATTGACCTTCATGGTGCGGTCATCAAAACTCACCGAATAAACCTCGCGACCATTGTTATAGGTGCAGTACCCATAGTTCCAGTCGATCTGGTTAAGGTTATTGTAGTGATCTACAGAGCGCTGAGGCCCCAAGATCTTGTGCACCTGAGCGCCATCCATGCCGTTCTTGACCAAGGAAAAGTGCTTGGTGTCCATCACCTGATCAACTCGGGTGACGGTACCCTGCTCATTGAAATACACCATAAAGGTCGTAAAGCCCGCCGGTTGGTTCGAGTAAGCCGCCTGGACAGTCTTGCCCTGGCTATTGCGCCAAGTCATATCGGGTTTACCCATCGACTGCTCGACCTGAGCGACATTGGAGGCACCGGGTTTGATATTGGCTCCCGGAATGGCGGTGGCGCAACCTGTGATCACCGTAGCGCCAAGTGCCGCGATAGCCAATCCCGTTAGAGAGTGAAAAGCTTTCGTTTTCATGGTCAGACTCCTATTCCGGATAAGGGAGATATTTTGCGGGTGTTGAAAAACACACCGTCACATTAAGCCTTTAATAAGCCAAAGCTGCAAGCACTAGGCTATGCTGTACCTATTAAAAAACGCATGAGGATCTCATGAACACCCGGAATCGACTAGGCCTGTGCACCATGATAACCACCACGCTGAGCACCACGACAACGGGTGTTTTTCTAGCGCTATCCTTCGTCGCATCGGTCGAGGCTGCCGAGCCGCACCGTTTTGGCAAAGCCGCTATGAGTGGCGAACAGGTCTATAAAGCGGTCTGCGTCACTTGTCACGGGCATGGCGTGGCAGGTGCTCCACGGGCCGGTAATCGGCATACTTGGGCGCCACTCATTAACGAAGGCTATGAGGATCTGGTGGGTAGCGCACTCACGGGTGTTCGTATGATGCCGCCCAAAGGCGGCGCCCCGGAACTTTATGACATCGAGGTGGCCCGGGCCGTGGTGTACATGGCCTCGATGGCGGGCGGCAAGTTTCCTGAACCGACAGACGCTAACGTCAAAGCAGCCAGGCTGGATGGCGAAAAACGTCAGGCCGAACGGCTTAAAAAAGCAGCCGCCAGCCGCCAGTAATCGCCATGCTCCGGGATAAAGCGCGCCCTACTTGAGCGTGGACTGAGACTTCTGCCAGGGCCAACGGCCTTCCATTTCGAGAATTAGCGACCAGCTGAGGAAAGTGCGGATCGCCACAATGGCCGCCAGCACCGCCACGCTCTGCAGCGTCGGGCTCACCGCCACAGTCCGGATGATGTCGGCGGCGACCAGCACTTCCAGCCCCAGCAACAGGGTGCGGGTAATCTGGTTGCGAATCTGGGTATAGGCAAAATCCGTGTCCTGTCGGCTCAGATCCAGCGGAAAACGAATCAAGCCCCAGATCACGCCGACGACGATGACGGCGACGCCGAGCGCATCCCCCCACTCGCCCATCAGTTCAATAAATGCCAGATGATCCATAGATTTTTCCAACCTCAACGTCAATGCGAACGCGCCACCGCAAACTCGGCCAGTTCTTCAAGCGCCTGCTTGTAAATCGAATCCGGTAGTTCCGCCAATGCGTTGCGGGCCAGCGCGACCTCGTTACGCGCAGCGTCGCGTGCAGCATCCAGCGCACCACTCTCATGCACGGCTTGTAGCACGGCCTCGAACTCCTCCAACCCGCCGGATTCAATCGCCTGGCGGATTGCCGCCGCGATCTCCGGCGTACCGCGGTCACGGGCATAAATTAGCGGTAGCGTCGGTTTGCCTTCGGCCAAGTCATCGCCCAGATGCTTCCCGGTGTCGGCTTCATTTCCGGAATAGTCCAACACGTCATCAATGATCTGGAAGGCCGTGCCCAGATGCATGCCGTAGCGGGCCAGGCCATCTTCCACTGCGGATGTCGCATCGGCCAGCACGCCGCCCAGCCGGGCGGCCGCCTCGAACAGCTTGGCCGTCTTGTAACGGATCACCTGCAGATAACGTTCCTCGTCCACGTCGGCATCGTGGCAGTTCATGAGCTGCAAGACTTCGCCCTCGGCAATGATATTGGTGGCTTCCGACAGAACATCCATGACGCGCATACGACCCACCGAGACCATCATCTGGAAAGCGCGCGAGTAGAGGAAATCACCGACCAGCACACTCGCCGCATTGCCAAACAGCTCATTGGCCGTTTCACGACCACGGCGTAGGCTTGATTCGTCCACCACGTCGTCATGCAATAGCGTCGCCGTATGAATAAATTCCACCACGGCCGCCAGAGTCCGGGCCTGCGCACCGGCTGCACCACAGGCACCCGCCGTCAGCAAGAGCAGCGCCGGGCGCAAGCGCTTGCCACCGCTGTGAATGATGTACTCGGAAACCTGACGCACCAGCGCCACCTCGGAATGCAGCGACGCACGGATAACATCATCCATCAATCGCATTTCGTCGGCGATCAATTCGGCAAAAAGGGGCTGCTGGGTGGGGTGGCTAGAGCTGGCTGTCACGCGGTAAACCGGTCAAAAAGCGATGGAAGCGCCGAATTTACGGGTGCCGGACGGTTCAGTCAAGAAAAAGCGCTTCTGGAACCCCAAGGGCTTTGACAACAAAGGCTTTTTTGAGTAAAGTTACGAGTTCTTTGCAATATCCCTTTGGAGTCCAACATGTACGCGGTCATAAAAACCGGTGGCAAGCAGTATCGCGTTGCCGCAGGTGAAAAAATTAAAGTAGAACAGATACCGGCAGAAGTTGGCACCCAGATCACCCTCGACCAGGTTCTGATGGTCGGCGAAGGCGAAGCCGTGAAAATCGGTGCGCCGCTGGTGGCAGGTGCGAGCGTTTCGGCCACGGTTCTGAGCCAGGGTCGTCACGATAAGGTCCGTATCTTCAAGATGCGTCGCCGTAAGCACTACCAGAAGCGTCAGGGCCATCGTCAGAATTACACCGAACTGCAGATCAACACGATCGCAGGCTAATCCGGTCAACAATCTGGTTAAGAAGGAACCTTACACATGGCACACAAAAAAGCAGGCGGTAGTTCACGTAACGGCCGCGACTCAGAAGCCAAACGACTTGGCGTCAAGCGCTACGGCGGTCAACTGGTTAAAGCCGGCAACATCATCGTTCGCCAGCGCGGCACCGAGTTCCACCCGGGCGATAACGTCGGCATGGGCAAGGATCACACCCTGTTCGCGCTGATCGACGGCACCGTGAAGTTCACCATCAAAGGTGAGCAAAAGCGCCGCACCGTCGTCATCCAGCCGGCACAGTAATTCGTGTCTGGTCGGGCACTTGCCCACCGGCACACTAAAGCCCTATCCTCACCGGTAGGGCTTTTTCTTTAGCAGAGCACCCATGAAATTTATTGACGAAGCGCGTATTGAAGTCATCGCCGGCAAGGGCGGGGATGGTTGCGCCGCATTCCGCCGCGAAAAATATGTCCCCCGGGGCGGCCCCAGCGGCGGTGACGGCGGCAAAGGCGGCAGCGTCTGGGCTGTGGCCGACCGCAACATCAACACGCTCGTCGAATACCGTTACACCCGCAAGTTTCTGGCCCGCAACGGGCAGAACGGCATGAGCGCCGAATGCTACGGCGCCGGCGCCGACGACATCACGCTGCGCATGCCGGTCGGCACGGTCATTTCCGACTATGAAACCGGCGTGGTGTTGCACGACCTGAATGTCGATGGCAAAAAAGTGCTGGTCGCCCAGGGCGGCAAGGGCGGCCTAGGCAACATCCACTTCAAGTCCAGCGTCAACCGGGCACCCCGCCAGTTCACACGCGGCACGCCCGGTGAAGAGCGCATGCTCAAGCTGGAACTCAAAGTGTTGGCCGATGTCGGTCTGCTCGGCCTGCCCAACGCCGGTAAAAGCACTTTCATTCGTTCGGTCTCGGCCGCCAAACCCAAAGTGGCTGACTATCCGTTCACGACACTGCACCCCAATCTGGGTGTCGTGCGTACCGATGAAAACCGCAGCTTCGTCATCGCCGATATTCCCGGTGTGATTGAGGGTGCAGCCGAAGGCGCCGGCCTCGGTCATCGCTTTCTGCGCCACCTAGCACGCACCCGCCTGATCATGCACCTGGTCGATCTGGCGCCCTTCGACCCCGATGCCGACCCCGTGCACGACGCTATCGCGATTGCCGCCGAATTGGAAAAGTACGATCCAACGCTGGCCGAGAAACCCCGTTGGCTGATCCTGAACAAGCTGGATCTGATCCCTGAAGACGAACGTCAACAACGCATCGATGACTTCCTGAAAAAATTTAAGAAGGCCGGCGGCAAAGCCGATCGTCACTTCAGCATCGCCGCCATTACCGGCGACGGCACGAAACCGCTGATCTTCGCCATTCAGGATGCGCTCGACGCCATGCCGCCCGCCCTGCCCGTGCACACAGAAAACGATATTCGTGACGTCATGCCCGATGGTGAAACGGTGTATATCGATGAGGATTCAAACGACGGTGCCGACCTGGATGATGTGGCCGATGGAGGCGATGGTGACTAAATCGCACCAAGCCAACTCGCGTCAATCGCTGGTCGACGCCCGCACGCTGGTCGTCAAGATCGGCAGCGCGCTGATCACCAACAACGGCACTGGCCTTGACCTCAACGCCATCAACAGCTGGGCGAAACAGATGGCTATGCTGGCGGCCGGTGGTCGACGTTTGCTGTTGGTATCTTCGGGCGCTATTGCCTGTGGGATGCAGCAACTCGGCTGGAGCAAACGCCCCGGCAGCATTCCCGAACTGCAAGCTGCGGCCGCCGTCGGTCAGATGGGTCTGGCACAGACTTACCAGCAGGCCTTCGGCGCACATGGCATCCGTACCGCCCAGATTCTGCTCACGCATGAAGACCTGGCTGATCGCACGCGTTACCTGAATGCACGCGCCACGCTCAGCGCGCTCCTGGATCTGGGCGTGCTGCCCATCATCAATGAAAACGACACCGTCGCCACCGATGAAATCCGCTTTGGTGACAACGATACGCTCGGCGCCCTCGTCGCCAACCTTATCGAAGCCGATGCTCTGATCATTTTGACCGATCAGGAAGGCCTGTACACGGCCGACCCGCGCAAAGATGCCAGCGCAACGCTGGTGAACGAAGGCGCCGCAGGAGACGAGCGCTACGAACACATGGCCGGCGGCAGTGGGACGCCTATTGGCACCGGCGGCATGATCACCAAAATCTGGGCCGCAAAACGCGCGGCCCGCAGCGGTGCACACACGGTGATTGCCAGCGGCCGCACGCCCGATGCGCTGCCCCGTCTGCTCCGGGGCGAACAACTCGGCACCCTGCTCGTTGCCAGCCAACAACCCCTAGCCGCCCGTAAACAATGGCTGGCAGATCACTTACAACTGGCCGGTCGTGTTCAGCTCGACGCCGGCGCCAGCAAGGCGCTGCGTGCCGGTAGCAGTCTGTTGCCGGTCGGTGTAACACAGGTCGACGGCGAGTTCGAACGTGGCGCCGTTGTCGCGTGTCTGGACGAAACCGGCCTGGAAATCGCCCGCGGCCTGATTAATTACGCCAGCAGCGAAGCGCGTCGCATCGCCGGTTGTCCGAGCGCTGAAATTGAACGCCGTCTCGGTTATCTGGATGCGCCTGAATTGATCCACCGTGACAACCTGGTTCTGGGGTGAGCCCCAAGATGGCCCATCATCTGAGCATTGATCGGCCATTGGTCATTCTCACCGGCGGTATTGCCTGCGGCAAATCGGCGGTGGCGGATCATCTCAAAACCCTGGGCGTTGATATCGTCGATACCGACCGCATTGCGCACAGCCTGACCGCACCCAACGGCGCCGCTTTACCGGCGCTGCGCAGCGCATTTGGCGATGCAATCTTCCACCCCGACAACACGCTTGATCGGGCCGCGTTGCGGGATATCGTCTTTAACGACCCAGACCAGAAAAACCAACTGGAACAGATTCTGCACCCCATGATCCGTCGGCAAGCCATTGAGGCCATCAGCCAGGCGCAATCTTCTTATGTGGTCGCTGATGTGCCCCTCTTTGCCGAAACCGGCTTCCTGCGCGAACAGGCCGACCGGGTCCTGGTGGTGGATTGCCCGTCCGAAATCCAGAAGCAGCGTCTGCTGGCGCGCGGCGCCCAGCAAGGTGTGACGACAGAAATTGCCGAGCTGATCCTGCAAGCCCAGGCGCCCCGGGAAACCCGGTTGGCATTGGCCACCGAGGTCATCGACAATAGCGGCACACCCGAAGCACGGGATGCCCGAACCGATGAAATTCACCAGGTCTATCTGGCTCTGGCTGAAAACCGGACAATCGGCCAAAAACTCGACAAAAACCCCACCCGCATGTAACAAATGCGGCAATTCAGTCTATTATCCAAATAATGCTGATTTACGAATATCCGCTGACCGAACGCATCCGGGCGCTTTTGCGTCTGGAAGATCTGTTCGCACGGATGGCGCACTACCTTGGTGCACCCGACACCCACGATCATCACGCCGCACTCACGGTGCTCTTCGAGATCCTCGAAGTCGCACGCCCTGACCTCAAATCCGAACTGCTTCAGGAACTGGAGCGGCAGCGTCAGGTACTCACGGCTTTCCGTGATAATCCGAATATTTCCAGTGAAGCGCTGGATGCCGCACTGGATGAAATTTCCCAGGCGCTCAATCTGTTGCATGCGTTAAGCGGCAAGCTCGGACAACACCTGCGTGATAACGAGTGGCTGATCGCCATTAAGAACCGTTCACAGATTCCGGGCGGCCTGAGCGAATTCGACATTCCTTCATATCACCTGTGGCTTAACCAACCGACCGCGCAGCGTCAACGCGATCTGCAAACCTGGCTGGAACCCTTCCTGCCGCTACGCGATGGTCTATCGATTGTGTTGCACCTATTACGCGACAGCGGAACCCCGGAAGCCTACACAGCTTCGCGTGGCAGCTATCAACGGACGCTGGCGGGGGTCAACGCCCAGATGCTGCGTATCCGTATACACGACCCGATGATCACTCCGGAAACCAGCGCCAATAAATACGCCTTGAATTTGCGCTTCATGGAAACCGATTTCCATCAGCGCCCACGTCAGGTAGAACGCGACGTCCGATTCGATCTCACCTTCTGCGCCATCTAAGTTTTACCGTGGTAACGACCGAACGCAGCGTTCCCAGTGTTGCCTGCCCGCATTGCGGCGAACCTGCGCTTTTTACCCCGGAGAACAAATGGCGACCATTCTGTTCCGAACGCTGCAAGATGATCGATCTGGGGGCATGGGCCAACGAATCGTATCGGATCCCCGTACAGGAAAACGATCAGGGACTCTCTGAAGACGTACCGACCGAGCAGTAAGCGCTGTAACGTTCCGGCTGCAAGTGCCGTCGCTTCACTCACCTACCAGCCACGCACCATCGCGACCCCCTGCGCCCCGAGGGACTGGGCCTGGGGAATATCATCCGTCGTCATGCCGCCGATGGCATACACAGGAATTGAATAGCCCTTCAGCCACTCGGCCAGGGTTCCCCATCCCAGTGGCGCCTGATCAGGATGAGTTTGCGTTTTTTTCACCGCCCCCACCACGACGGCATCCAGTCCGAGGCTTGTTGCTTTCAGCAACTCACCGGGGTTATGGCACGAGGCAAAAACCAGCGGCAGATCAGGCCGCTGTTCGCAGGCCTTCAACGCTGCGGATGTTAGATGTACACCATCCGCGCCTACCCTCCTGGCTTCGGCAACGGTGCCATTGAGCAGCACATGCCCCCCATAGCGGTGCACAAGATTCACCATCTCGCAGGCAAATGCCAGGCGCTCGTTCTCTGGCAGCGTCTTCTCGCGAACCTGTACAAGTAATGGCCGCATGCGTTCAAGACGCGCCAGCTCGGGCTCCACACCGGCCACGGCAGCATGGGTTACGGCATAAACCGACGGCAGGGCCAATGCCCGGAGTATTGGCGTATTCGCCGGCAACACCGGGCTGACCGGCATCTGTTCAAGGCCTTGACCACCCGCCATCCAGCGCGTTCCCAGCCAGGTCGTGTCGGTGTGCTCGTGCGGATGCAGATTGCCTGTCCAAGCGGTTACCCGAAAGAAGCGGATCTCGACGGCCGCATGCGGATAAATGAAATGACGGGTAATCCACGGCGTCATCGCCGTCACCGTGATGCCCAGTTCTTCCTGTAGCTCACGCACTAGCGCCTCGGCAAAATTCTCGCCGGGTTCAACCTTGCCACCCGGAAACTCCCAGTACCCGGCATAGGCCTTACCGGGGGGGCGCTGCGCCAGCAAATATTCTGTCCCCGCTGCACGCAAAATCACCGCAGCGGAAACACGCGTTAACTGTGCTTCGATTTGTGCGCCGGAGACCACCACGTTCCTTCCACTCACGGCAGCATCGCCCTCGGTATACTGTTGCATTCTTGCTTCATCAAAATTCCACAGACAATCCAGACCATGCGCCTATCGTCGCCCTTAATCATCAAGACCCCGACATTGTCATGGGGGGCGCTGACGCTGGCAAGCCTTATCGCGGTGCTTAACGGTTGCGCCACCACCGAATGTCCGCCCTGCAAAGAAGCCGCCAAGCCGATCCCAGCCCCGATCATCAAACCACTCAAACCGGCGAACTGGAGCGATTTACCGGGCTGGGCTGATGATCAGACACTGACCGACGCCACCCCAGCGTTGCTCCAAAGCTGTAACGCACTTGGCAAAAAACCTGGCTGGCAGGATGCCTGTAACGGCCTCAGCAACCTGAGCGATGCCGACCGCAAAAGCCCGGCAACGTTGCGCGCCTATTACCAGAAGTTCTACAAACCCTATCAGCTTGTTCAGAACGATGGCACCACCAATGGACTTTTCACGGGTTACTACGAACCGTTACTGCAGGGCGCGCGCGAACACTCGCACAAGGCACGCTACCCGGTTTACGGCGTGCCCGCCAATCTGCTGACGATCGAACTTGGCGATCTCTTCCCGGAACTCAAAGGCAAACGTGTGCGTGGCCGCCTCACCGACAACAACAAAGTGGTCCCCTACTGGACACGGGGGGAGATTGAAGATGAACCGGCTCGGTTACATGCAAAAACGCTGGCCTGGGTCGACGATCCGATTGAGCTCTTCTTCCTGCAAATCCAGGGCTCCGGCCGCATCCAGATGCCCGATGGCAGTCGACAACGTATCGGTTACGCCGACCAGAACGGTCAGCCTTATAAAAGTATCGGCACTGTTCTGATCCAGCGTGGCGACCTGACTTCGGATAAAGCCTCCATGCAAGGCATCCAGAACTGGGCGCGCAATAACCCGGCGAAGGTCCAGGCGCTGCTCAACGAAAACCCCAGCTATGTGTTCTTCCGTAATCTGCCCACCGATCCTAAGAACCCCGACGCCGGGCCACCGGGTGCGCTGGGCGTCCCACTGACGCCCGGTCGTAGCATTGCTATCGACCCGCGCGCGACACCGCTGGGCGCACCGGTCTGGCT
>VEQK01000048.1 GCA_018883265.1 Rhodocyclaceae bacterium
GGGCACCAATGATTCGTTTTGTTCCTCTGTAGTGCAACCGGTCAAAAGGAACACGGTCAGCTATTCCATGAATTTCCCCATAGAAATCCGCGAATCTCGCCACATCCGCACGCTGCACTTCGGTTCTGACTGGGTGCAGGGTGCGATGCGAGTGTCACGGCCTTGGGATCTGGAGTTGGTCTATACCCGTGAGATGATGGCGGCGTTGATGTTGTCAGCCGAGTGGCCGGCGATGCCGCGCCGGATCTTGCAGATTGGCTTGGGCGCTGGCTCCCTGACGCGGTTTATTCATCGGTATTTGCCTGAGGCACAGCAGGTGGTCGTGGAGCAGTCCGCAGCAGTAGTTGCTGCGGCTCGCCAGGGATTTCAACTTCCCGCCGAAGATGAGCGATTACGCATTGACATGGCGGAAGGTGCCGAATGGATGGCGCATGCCACAGAGCTATTTGATCTGATCCTGGTCGATGGATTCGATGCTGATGGCAAGACAGGTGATTTGGAGACTCTCGCGTTTTACCGGTCTTGTCGCCAGCGCCTGGCGACTGACGGGCTGTTGGTCTGCAACTTCCTGAGTCGCAGCCCGAACTTTTTACAGAGTTGCATGGTGTTGGATGCTGCTTTTGAGGGGCATACCCGTTTGTTGCCGCAGTCGCCAGGGGGTAATGTGATTGCGCTGGGATCATTCACCGAGACGGCGCCTCTGGATGAGGCTGTTTTGCGCGAACGCGCAAGGTTTCTGGCAGATCGTACGGGGCTGGATCTGGCGCCGCTGGTCGCACGTCTCATCGCGCAGGAAGACGGATTGCCCTTTGGGGTATAACGATGGTTTAAGCCGGCCAGCGAATGGTTTCTGTTGCAGTTTCGCAGCGTTTCATCAGTTGGAGCAGGGGCACTGCGCGCTGCGATAGATGAATCTGCACGGGGGCATTCTGGTCGTTTTCAGACTCAAGATCTTCAGGCCAGATCACTGGGTTGGCCCGTTTATCCACTTTGATGAGTTGCTCTAACTGAGTGATCAGTCCAGGTAGCTCGGCCTGAGTGATTTCGCCATCTTCAGGCAGGTGCAGCGCAGCTAAAAGCTGTGCGGCATCATTACTAAACATGATGACGCTGCCCTGGGTGGGTGCGCGGAAGGTGATGAGAGACATATGAGTTGGTGTTACCGGCCAATATTTGACGGCGGTAGCTTGCCTTCGAGTTCATCGAGCTCCGGGATCGTGACATGATTCTTGGTCATGATGGCGCGGATGACCTTATCATGTTTACGATACCAAGCCATTCGGAACAATCTTGACATGCTCAACATGGTTGCCGTGCTCAGAGCCATTGCAAAGAGACCGGAAAGAGCGATGAAGAGGGCTTGGAGCTTCCAGACATTGGGCATCGTATCCGACACGATACCTATCGTGGTGTAGCAGCTGCCGACAAATAACAGAGCATTGAATGGGGAACTGCTCAAGCCCAGGAGCAGGATGAGTCCACTCCAGGCGAGAATCGAGACGACCTGAGAAAGCATCAGGAAGACGATGGCGGTGAAGTAGGTCAGGAATACCCGATTGTAGCGATCCTTGCCCAGATGAATGCGTGCGTTGATTTCGTAATACACGGAAATTCGACGCAGGAAGAAGACATTGATCCAGATGTTGGTGAAAAGCCCAAAAGCACCAACGGTCAGATTCTGGAGGAATGGCATCAGCTCGAAAGTGTGTTCGGCCAGGAAGGTGTGTGGATTTAGCATAGAATGGGATTCTATGCGTAAACAACCTGTTGGGGGAGTGTGTTATGGCGATGACAAAAAAACTGGGGGGTGCACTGGTTGGGGCGATCCTGGTTCTGGGTTCAGCGTTGCCGCTGACCGCCGAGGCGCAGTGGATTTTTGTGGCGCACCGTGCCATGAACCGGATTCAGCAGGTCACGCAGGATCAGGATAGCGGCCAGGGGCAAAACGCTCAAACGCCGCAACGGGTCACCCAGGTGGCCACAGTGATTCTGGACGTGCCCGCCAAGCGGGTTTATGACGTAGCGACCAATGCAACGAGTAACAATCAGAATGTGACGGTCGTCAGCAATGATCCGGCCAGCATGACGATCAAAGTGAAAGAGGGGGATCAATCAGCGACGTTGGCTGTCAGCGCGCTAAATAAAAATGTCTCCCAGTTAATGATCGTGGGCAGCGCGCCGGCGGGTCAGAACCCGCAGACCAGCCGCATCGTCAATGCCGCGATGAATCTGTGCAACGACATGGGTAAAAAGTGCGAGCTCGGCACTAATTAAGCCGGCAAAGACGGTTCGGGGCAGTGGGTTGGATCAGGCTGCCTCGGCCGTCATGCCGCTATGACGGAGCAGCGCTTCGACTTGCGGGTCGCGACCCCGGAAAGCGCGGAAAGACTCAATCGCCGGGCGCGAGCCGCCCACCGATAGGATTTCTTTAAGGAAACGCGCACCGGTGACCGGGTCGACCGGATTGCCGCTTTCTTCAAAGGCCGCAAAGGCATCGGCTGACAGAACTTCCGCCCATTTGTAGCTGTAGTAGCCAGCGGCATAGCCCCCGGCAAAGATGTGCGAAAAGCTATTGGGAAAGCGATGCCAGCCCGGTGGGTGAATCACGGCTACTTCCTGCCGGACTTTGGCCAGTGTGTCCAGAACCGGGGTGGTGCATGCCGGATCGCTATGGATGATGAGGTCGAACAGGGCGAACTCTAACTGGCGGAGTGTGAAGAGGCCACTCTGGAAGTTCTTGGCGGCGAGCATCTTGTCGTAGAGGGCGCGCGGTAGCGGTACTCCGGTATCGACGTGCGCGGTCATGCCTTGCAGGACTGACCACTCCCAGCAGAAGTTCTCCATGAACTGGGAGGGCAGTTCGACGGCATCCCATTCCACGCCGTGGATGCCTGAGACGGCCAGGTCTTCGACCTGGGTCAGCATATGGTGCAGGCCATGCCCGGTTTCGTGGAAGAGGGTGATCACGTCATCGTGAGAGAAGGTCGCCGGCTTATCACCAACGGGTCCCGGGAAGTTGCAGTTGAGGTAGGCAACGGGCGTCTGAATGCCCCCGGCGACACGACGTCGGGTCAGCGCTTCGTCCATCCAGGCGCCGCCGCGCTTCTCTTCGCGGGCGTACAGGTCGAGGTAGAACTGGCCAATGAGTTGGCTATCTTTGGTAATCCGGAAGAAACGCACGCTGGAGTGCCAGACGGGTGCGGTATCCGGGGTGATCTGTACGCTGAACAGGCGCTCGATCACGCTGAACAGCCCGCCAAGCACCTTGGGCTCGGGGAAGTACTGTTTTACCTCGTCATCCGAGAAGCTGTAGCGCGCTTGCTTGAGCTTCTCGGAAATAAAAGCGATATCCCAGGGCTCAACTTCGTTAAAGCCGAGTTCGGTTTTGGCGAAGCGGGTGAGTTCGGCCAGATCTGCTGCGCCGTAAGGCTTTGCCTTGGTAGCGAGATCACGCAGGAAGGCCAGAACCTGCGGTACATTGTCGGCCATCTTGGGCACCAGAGAGACTTCGGCATAACTCTGGTAGCCGAGCATCTGCGCCATTTCGGCACGAAGTTTGAGAATCTCGTCGATTAGCGCCGCATTATTCCATTCCGGTTTGCTGGCGGTGTCACTGAACTCGCTGGCGCGCACGGCATAGGCACGGTACATCAGGGCACGTAGCGGGCGATGGCTGGCGTACTGCATCACGGGCAAGTATGAAGGGGCCTGCAGGCTGAAGCGCCAGCCGGCAACGCCTGCCTTCTCGGCCGCAGCCCTGGCGGCGGTTTTGACGTCTGCTGGTAGGCCATCGAGCTCGGCTTCATTCATCACGTCCAGCTGGAAGGCGTTGGTAGCATCCAGCAGATTCTCCGAGAACTTGGCGGCCAGTTGCGACAAGCGCTCCTGCAATGCCTGGAAGCGGGGTTTTTCGCTATCGGGCAGTTCGGCGCCCGAGAGACGGAAGTCGCGAATCTCGTTTTGCAGAATGCGCTGGCGTGCCGGGCTCAAGGTGGCAAACTCGGCGCTGGCGGCCATGGCCTGATAACGCTTGAAGAGGGCCAGATTTTGGCCCAACTCGGCATAGAAGCGGGTGACTTCCGGCAGCATCGCGTTATAGGCCTCGCGCCAGGGTGGTATGTCGTTCACGCTGTGCAGATGACCTACGATACCCCAGGCGCGCGTCAGGCGCTCCAGATTGTCCTGCAAGGGTTGGGCGAAGTCGTTCCACGTGGCCGGCACTTTCGGGTCAAGCAGACGTTCAACCTCGGCACGCGACTCGGTCAGAAGCTGGTTGATGGCCGGTTGCACATCGGCCGGTTGGATAACATCAAAGCGGGGAAGCCCCGCAAAATCGAGCAGTGGATTCATGTCGGGGCTTCCTGTGTTGCTGTTGTTATGTACTTCTGGAGAGATTATTCGGCGACTTTCTGTCCGGTGAGCTTTTCAAAGGCCTCGTGGTACTTGGCGGCCGTTTGTTCAATCACCTCTTGAGGCAATATGGGGCCGGGTGCCTTTTTATTCCAGTCTAGCGTTTCAAGATAATCACGCACATATTGCTTGTCGTAAGACGGCGGATTGCTGCCAGGTTTCCAGGCGTTAGCCGGCCAGAAGCGTGAGGAATCCGGTGTCAGGATCTCGTCGATCAGGTGCAGCGTGCCCTTGTCGTCGATGCCAAACTCGAATTTTGTGTCAGCGATGATGATGCCTTTGGTCGCGGCGTAGTCGGCGGCAGCTTGATACAGGGCAAAAGCCACATCACGCGCTTCAGTCACCAGCTTAGAGCCCGTTTTACCGGTGCCTTGCAGCAGCGCGTTCAGTTCCTTGTCGCAATGCGCCTGCGCCTGCTCGAAGGAAATGTTTTCATCGTGATCACCCACGGCGGCCTTGGTAGCCGGCGTGAAGATCAGTTCAGGCAACTTGTCGGCCTGCTTCAACCCGGCAGGCAGCTTGATGCCACAGACGGCGCCGGTGTCCTGGTAATCCTTCCAGCCGGAGCCGATGATGTAACCACGGACCACGGCCTCGATCGGCAACGGGCGCAGACGTTTCACGACCACGGCACGGTTGCGCACCTGGGCACGTTCGTTTTCGGCAACCACCGTTTCCGGGTCGATATCGGTGCTGTGTGTCGCGACGATGTTGGCGAGCTTCTTGAACCAGAAGCTGGCCGTTTGCGTGAGTACCTTACCTTTGCCCGGAATCGGATCCGGCAGGATCACATCAAAAGCCGAGAGGCGGTCGCTGCTGACGACGAGCAGCTTGTCATCGCCGACGGCGTAGATGTCGCGCACCTTGCCCTTGGCGATCAGGGGCAGGCTGGTGATGGTCGATTCGAACAACGCTTGAGACATAAAAAGTACCGGTAAAGATTAGCGGACAAGTTGGTTCAGTTTGCCTTCGGCGTAATGAAGCGCCATCACATCCAGCGGGATCGGTTTGATCTTGCCAGCCTGGCCGGCACAGCCAAAGGCCTCAAAACGGGCTTCACAAACTTTCTTGGCGGCTTCACGCGCCGGCTTGAGATAGTCGCGCGGGTCGAACTTGCTCGGGTTTTCGACAAAGTAACGGCGGATTGCGCCGGTCATGGCCAGGCGGATGTCGGTATCGATGTTGATCTTGCGCACACCATGCTTGATGGCTTCCTGGATCTCTTCCACCGGCACGCCATAGGTTTCCTTCATGTCGCCGCCGAATTCGCGGATCTCGGCCAGCAGTTCCTGCGGCACGGACGACGAGCCATGCATCACAAGGTGGGTGTTCGGTATGCGGGCGTGAATTTCCTTGATGCGCCAGATAGCGAGGATGTCGCCGGTGGGCTTCTTGGTGAACTTGTAGGCGCCGTGGCTGGTACCGATGGCAATCGCCAGCGCGTCACACTGGGTGGCCTTGACGAAGTCGGCCGCCTGATCCGGGTCGGTGAGGAGTTGTTCCATGGTCATTTTGCCTTCGGCGCCGTGGCCGTCTTCCTTGTCGCCAGTCATGGTTTCCAGTGAACCGAGCACACCGAGTTCCCCTTCGACCGAGACGCCAATGCTATGCGACAGCTCAACAACCTTGCGGGTGACATCCACGTTGTATTCAAAGGAAGCGACCGTCTTGCCGTCTGCTTGTAATGAACCGTCCATCATCACCGACGAGAAGCCGGAGCGAATCGCCGCCATACACACGGCTGGGCTTTGGCCATGATCCTGGTGCATGACGACCGGAATCTCGGGGTAAGCTTCCAGGGCGGCAAGGATCTGGTGGCGCAGGAAAGGTTCGCCCGCGTATTTACGAGCACCGGCCGAAGCTTGCATGATCACCGGCGCATTGAGCTTCTTGGCCGCTTCCATGATGGCCCAGACCTGCTCCATATTGTTGACGTTGAACGCGGGCAGGCCGTAGTTGTGTTCGGCGGCATGGTCGAGCAGTTGGCGCAGCGAGACGAGGGACATAACAATCTCCGTGAGGCAGGTTGCCGGGTGAGGTTTAAGAATTAACCGGTGAGATCGGGGGTTGCATGATCCCCGACGTGAACAATCTTGAGGGTATTGGTGCCGCCGGGGGTGCCAATGGGTTCGCCAATCGTCATCACGACCAGGTCGCCGCGCTCGACCGCGCCCTGATCGAGCAATACTGCTTCGGCATCCGTCAGCATCATGTCGCGATCTGGCTGGCTGCGTGGCATCAGCATCGGGTAGACGTCGCGGAAGAGTGTCATGCGATTACGCGAGTACTCATCCGGTGTTAGTGCAAAGATTGGCACACCGCAGTTAAGACGGCTCATCCATAGTGCGGTGGCGCCGGATTCGGTGAGCGCAGCAATAGCTTTGACTTTGAGATGGTGCGCTGTCCAGATGGCGGCCATGGCGATCGACTGGTCGACGCGGGTGAATACGCGGTCGAGGAATTCGCTTTCTAGCATGACCGGATAGGTGCGTTCTGCTTCCAGGCAGATACGCGACATCGCTTCGACGGTCTCAATCGGGTACTGGCCACTGGCCGTTTCGGCCGATAGCATCACGGCATCCGTGCCATCGAGTACCGCATTAGCGACATCAGAGACCTCGGCGCGGGTTGGAATCGGTGAGCTGATCATCGATTCCATCATCTGTGTGGCGGTGATGGCGAGCTTGTTCATTTCGCGCGCCATGCGGATCATGCGTTTTTGCAGAGAAGGGACGGCGGCGTCACCGACTTCGACACCCAGGTCACCGCGCGCGACCATGATGCCGTCCGACGCTTCGAGAATCTCGGCGAGGTTCTCAATGGCCTCGGTCCGTTCGATCTTGGCAATGATCAGCGCTTTTCCGCCAGCCTTTTTCATGAGCTCGCGCGACAGATGAATGTCGGCGGCCTCCCGTGGGAAGGAAATAGCGAGGAAATCGGCGTTGATCTCGGCCGCCGTGATCATGTCAGCCTTGTCTTTGTCGGTCAGCGCCGGTGCCGAGAGGCCGCCGCCCTTGCGGTTGATGCCTTTGTTATTCGAGAGCGGGCCGCCCACATGGACCTTGGTGTGAATCTCCGGGCCATTCACGGCCGTGACGTTCAGTACAATGCGGCCGTCATCGAGCAGCAGCACATCGCCGGCCTGCACGTCGTTGGGTAGTTCCGGATAGTCCAGACCCACACGCTCTTGGTTGCCGAGTTTGCAGGCGGCATCGAGAATGAAGTTGTCGCCTTTGATCAGTGTGATTTTGCCGTCGGCAAATTTGCCGACACGGATCTTGGGGCCCTGTAGATCAACCAGGATGCCGACCGGACGACGATATTGCTGTGCCAGTTCGCGCACCAGCTTGGCGCGGGCACGATGATCATCGGCGGTGCCGTGGCTAAAATTGAGACGGACCACATCCACGCCTGCCGCGATCAGTGCTCCCAGCGCCTCCGGCGATGAGCTGGATGGGCCGAGCGTGGCAACGATCTTGGTGCTGCGGAGCATGGCAGTCCTTTGAATTTAGCCGTTGGCGCGGGCTTCAAGCGCCTCGATGGCGGGCAAGGTTTTACCTTCCAGGAACTCTAGGAACGCCCCACCACCAGTAGAGATGTAGCCAACATCGTCGGCGATCTTGAACTTGGCAATTGCGGCCAGCGTATCGCCACCGCCCGCAATCGAGAAAGCGTCCGAGTGGGCAATCGCCGAAGACATCATCTTGGTGCCGCCGGCGAACTGATCGTGTTCGAATACGCCGACCGGGCCGTTCCAGATGATGGTGCCGGCGTGCGCGATGATTTCCGACAGGCGGGCAGCCGTCTTGGGGCCAACATCCAGAATGCGGTCGTGGGCAGTCACTTCGTCGACGGGGATTTTATTGGCGCGGGCCAGTGCCGAGACTTCATCGGCCACAACGACATCGACCGGCAACGGCACTTCGGCGCCACGGGCTTTCATCATATCCATGATGGCCTGAGCTTCCTTGACCAGTTCGGGCTCGGCCAGCGACTCACCAATGCGGTGGCCGGTAGCCAGCAGAAAGGTGTTGGCGATACCACCGCCAACGATCAGCTGATCGACCTTTTCGGCCAGCGATTTGAGGATCACGAGCTTCGAAGACACCTTGGCACCACCGACGATGGCCACCAGCGGCCGCGCCGGGTTTTCAATGGCTTTCGCCAGGGCATCAATTTCGCCGCCCATCAGGATGCCGGCGCAGGCCACGGGGGCAAATCGGGCGATGCCGTGGGTGGTGGCTTCGGCACGGTGTGCCGTTCCAAAGGCATCATTCACGTAGACGTCGCAGAGCTTGGCCATTTTCTGTGCCAGCTCTTCGTTGTCCTTCTTTTCGCCTTTGTTGCAACGGCAGTTTTCCAGCAGCACTACTTCGCCCGGCTTCACCTCGAAACCGCCGTCGACCCAGTTCTGGATCAGACGGACCGGCTTATTGAGCAGCTGACCCAGACGTACGGCGACCGGCATCAGCGTGTCATCAGCCTTCACTTCGCCTTCGGTCGGACGACCGAGGTGCGAGGTTACCATCACGGCGGCGCCATTATCCAGGCAGTACTTGATCGACGGGATCGAGGCGCGGATGCGGGTGTCTTCGGTGATGTTGCCGGCATCGTCCTGCGGGACGTTCAGGTCGGCACGGATGAAAACGCGCTTCCCGCGCACATCGACATCGGTCAGCTTCTTGACGTTCATGATCGGGCTCCGAGGTGCTATGGATTACTTGGCATTGACCCAAGCGCGGGCGGTGTCCAGCATGCGGCAGCTATAACCCCATTCGTTGTCGTACCAGGCTAGAACCTTCACTAGCGTGCTGCCGTCTTCGGCTTGGATGACACGGGTTTGCGTGGCGTCGAAGGTCGACGAGTGCGGGTCATGGTTGAAGTCCGACGACACCAGCGGATCGTTGTTGACAGCCAGCACGTTCTTCATCGGGCCGTTAGCCGCGGCCGTCATCAAACTATTGATTTCGTCTTTGGTGGTCGGGCGATCGGTCGTGAAGGTCAGGTCGACCAGTGATACGTTGATGGTTGGTACTCGCAGGGCGAAACCGTCGAATTTGCCCTTCAGTTGCGGCAGCACCAGGCCGACAGCAGCAGCAGCGCCGGTTTTGGTCGGGATGATGTTCTGGGCAGCGGCACGGGCACGACGCAGATCCTTATGGCGCACATCGACGGTGACCTGGTCATTGGTGTAGGCGTGAACCGTGGTCATCAGGCCGGATTTGATACCGACGTTGTCCGACAAGATCTTGGCGACCGGGGCCAGGCAGTTGGTGGTGCACGAGGCGTTCGACACGACGGTCATGTCGCCCTTCAGCACATCGGTGTTCACACCGAACACGACAGTGGCATCGACATCGTCGCCACCCGGTGCCGAGATCAGCACGCGCTTGGCGCCTTGATCCAGCAGCGCCTGAGCTTTGGCCTTCGAGGTGTAAGCGCCGGTGCATTCCAGCACCATGTCGACCTTGTGGTCGGCCCAGTTGATGGCCTTCGGATCTTTGGTCGAGTAGAAGGCGATCTTCTTGCCGTCAATGATGATGCAGTTTTCGCCTTCGGTTTCGACCGGGGTGCGGAAACGGCCATGCGTGGTGTCGTACTTCAGCAGGTGGGCGTTGGTTTTCAGATCACCCGATGCATTGATGGCGACCAGGTTGAACTCATTCTGGAGACCCAGTTCATAGATTGCGCGCAGGGTGCAACGACCGATACGACCGAAACCATTGATAGCAACGTTAATTCCCATGGTAAATCTCCGTGTATTTAAATATGAGACTGCAGATTATTTTGCAAGCACACCGCGGACGGTGTTGATGACGTTTTCGAC
>VEQK01000017.1 GCA_018883265.1 Rhodocyclaceae bacterium
CTGCAGGATGATCGAGTCCGGGCGGCGTACCTGGGTGAAGCGGTTTGAGTTGACCTGATTCGGCGATCAGGGCGTCAGATTCAGTGGATTGCTGATCATCGGCCCAGGTGGGCAGCTCGACAGAAAGTTGGGAATCGATTCGTTAACGAACGGTAGGTGTTCATAGGACGCATCTCCCTGCTTCGATTGCACCATGTATGCCCAATGGCTGATAGTGCCGCCCTGGGCGGGACTGGTCATTTGATTGACCATGGTCCACTGATCATCTTTTAGCACCATATTCCCAATCGGGTAGTTATTCACCGCCCCTGTTGTGGCGTTGTACATTGTCATAAAAACCTTGCCCTCAGGTGTGACCTGGCCGAGAACAAACTGACAGCTTGTGACTTGAGTTTCGGTAATTTTTACAACCACGGACCCCGTGAAATACCCATTAAAGTAGTCGGTGATCGAGAAAACCGTTTGGCCACGGGTGACCACAAAACTGTTATCACGTTCGATATGATAAACAGAGTAGATACCGGTGGGTGGCACAATCCAGTAGGTGCCTTTGAGCCAACTCCACTTGTTATAAGCCGCTGCTTTTGCAACGCCCGCGATCAGCCCCACGGCAATGACGAGCCCGCTGATTAAATAGATGGTTTTTTTAAGTTTCATCTCGGTTGAATCCTGATCATTTATGGGGTTCTTATTAGCATCGGGCCCGCAGGGCAGCTGGACAGGAAGTCTGGGATCGATTCGTTGACAAAGGGCAGGTGTTCATAAAATCCGTCACCGGGTTTGGATTGAATCATGTATGCCCAATGACTGAGGGTGCCACCCTGTGCAGGACTTGTCATTTCATTAACCATAGTCCATTGGCCGCCTTCAAGCACCATGGTGCCAATCGGGTAGTTATTAACGGCGCCCGTATTTGCATTAAACATCGTCATGAAAACCTGGCCCTCGGGTGTGACCTGCCCAAGAACGAATTGACAACTGGTGACTTGCGTTTCAGTGATTTTAACGACAACGGCGCCGGTGAAGTAACCGTTGAAGTAATCCGTGATCGAGAAGACCGTTTGGCCGCGCGTGACCACAAAACTATTGTCACGTGCAATCTGGTAGGTTGAATAGATGCCGTTGGGAGGCACGATCCAGTACGTGCCTTTAAACCAATCCCACTCTCTATAGAAACCAGCATCAGCAATGGCACGATCAGTGGCAACACTTTTTTCATCGCCACCACTGCACCCTGTCAGCAGAGTTGCAACCAGAGCAGCAAAAACGAGGCCGCCAAGGCGCTTCGCGCGGCTGCGCCATGTTAAAACGGAATACTTCAAATACAGCATTTATCCATTCTCAAAAATATGCATTATTAGCAAACGACTAACCGGTGAGGCTGCCGTTAAGGCTGAATACCCCCGCTAATCACGCGCGGACGCAACATATTGTTCAAGTCTGCCGCGGTCGTATCGCCGGGTCGTAGATACGCGCGTTCGTACATATCGATATTGGCATCCGCCGGTATTAGACTGGTTCCCTCCAGGTCAACGCAGTAGTTGATGGCATAGCTGCAATTGCGCGAGATCAGCGACACATATAGTTTAGGCAGCGCCAGCTTCAGAGCGGCCGAAGCATTGTTATATAAACCGAGATCGCGCAGCACGGCCTCAGCAGACCCTGTGAGTGTGCCTTGATTAAAGCCCACGGCATCCGGGTTAGTCTGCGATGCACTCGCCACGCCAGCTGCTTCACTCGCGTTGTATATCGCCAGCGAGATATAGCTCGAATTGGCAAATAGATTATGGTTTAGACCAGCCACCACCATTGTGTCGTTAGCCCCCAGCTGAATCTTGGGGGAAACGGCATAAGTATAGGTATCCTGGTTATCGCCGGCACAAATGGTGCCTTTCTCGATACAGTCGCTGCCGACCAGCCCGGCTGGGGTTTGTGTCACTGGGTCGTACACCGTGCTTGGCGTAAAAGTTTTAGTCTGAATAGTTTGTGTTGTTTGCACAGACGTCAGCCAGCCATTGAGCAACCCAGCCAGCTCATCCAGCGAGGCAGTTAACAAGAGCTCGCTATTGCTGGATCGCGGCGTATACCGATTGGTGGGGTAGCGCGTGACGCTCATCGGCTTGGAAACCTTGTATACCTTGACGTAATTGTTCACGTTGTTCAGCCAATTGTTGGCGGCATTCTGGTCTTGCGGTTCTGCATAACGAATCAAAGTCACCAGATCATCGGCTGTTTGAACATTGCCTGTGCGCACATTAGCGCCCAGCCTTTCAATGAGGATCGCCTTTGCGTTAACCCCATTGGCCGAGAGCTGTTGCACCAGCGCATTCGCAAGCGTCTGATTTGAGGTGGTGACATAAACCACTACCTGGCCGTTCCAGGGCGATTGAAACTGGTTCTGCACCACCACATTATTGATGTCATTTCCGACGCTAGCAAACAGCTCATAGCGGCTAGCCGGATCGGCGCCGTGCGGCGCTACAACCTGCAAAGGCAAGCTTACAGGGTAATTGCTGATTTCACTCGTAAACACATAGCTCTGATACCCGAAATATGCCGCAGTTGATGGGTATGACACCACCGTTATCAGTGCATCGTCATCGCTCAGGCGATAGACAATATTAGTAGTCTGCCCATTAGGCCCCGTGGCATTGAGCGGTGCAGCGTAATTGGGATCCACATAAGAACCCTCGATCGGCACTTGTGGCACCACATAGGGGGCTGCGGAATTGTTGCCAAAACAGCTCCCAAAAATAGCGACAAAGGTCGGACAGTCGGCATTGGTAAATAGAAAAGCATTGCCCGGCAACACCCGGTAACCGTCTTTGCGTAAAGCTACTACCGCGTCGGTGTAGCTTTGAAGCGTCGTTTGAGACGTCGTGGTGCCCCCATCGCCACCACAACCAGTCAACAGAAAGAATGCACTTAACAGCGGCGTAGAACGGGCGAGTATTTTTTTCATCTTGTTATGTTACCTGCAAACAATTCGCTACTGTGAACCGGCAGCAGCTACAGAAACAACAAAGGCGCCGAAGCGCCTTTGTTGTTGAAGCAAAAACGTGATTACTTGGTCGGTGCCACAAAGCCAATGGCCATGTCCTGAACGTATTCGATCACGACTTCATCACCCACCTTGAACTTCTCTAGGCCCAGAACAGCCTTGTCGACTTTGACTTTAAGGGTCTTGCCTTCCGGCGTGGTCAGCTCGGCAGTACGCTGCTTGGCGTTGATGCTCTTGATCTTGGCCGTTGCAATGATGGTGTCGATTTCTTCAGCAAACGGCTTCTTGTTGGCGGCGTCTTGAACCTTCATGGTGCGAGTAGCGGCAACGCCCGGCTTGTCTGCCTTGGTGGCCAGCGTCAGGCCAACGGCCACGGCTTGTGCATACTCAACGACGAAGATGTCACCCTTCTTGATGTTGTTGAAGTTGGTGACATCCTTACCGACTTTCATCGGGGCAATCTGACCCTGGTCGTTCTTCAGATTCACGGTGCGGGTCTTGGCATCGACTGAATCCACGGTAGCGGTCAGCACGGTGACTTCAGCGGCGACAGGCACCACCTTGGTGGCTGACGACTGTGCGGCCGGCGCAGCAGTCTGAGCTTGAACAAGACCAGCCGTGGCCAGCAGTGCAGCAATAAGGAACGACTTCTTCATGAGGCAATCTCCAGAAAGGGAAAAATCAGGTTGGCTAATGGGTTAACCATGTCGCGATGATAACAGGGCTTCCAGTAACTTGTTATGAATGCCCTGAAAACCGCCGTTACTCATGACGAGGATATGATCCCCGGCCTGGGCGTTTTCTACGATAGCTTTCAGCATGGCGTCAAAATCTTCGTGCACCTGGGCGCGCGCGCCCATGGGGTTTAAAGCTTCGGCGGCATCCCAGCCGAGGTTGGCGCCGAAGCAATAGACCTGATCGCAATCGGCCAGACTGCCTGGCAGTTGCTCTTTCATGACGCCCAGCTTCATGGTGTTGGAACGCGGTTCGATCACGGCCAGAATACGGGCGCTACCCACCTTGCGGCGGAGCCCGGACACGGTGGTGGCGATGGCGGTCGGGTGGTGCGCGAAGTCGTCGTAAACGGTCACGCCACGTTCAACGCCGCGCACCTCCATCCGGCGTTTGACGTTTTCGAAACGCGACAGGGCATCCAGCCCCTTATCGAGCGGCACGCCGACATGACGGGCCGCCAGCATTGCGGCCAGCGCGTTCATGCGGTTATGGTCGCCGGTGAGCGCCCAGGTGATTTCACCAATGACCACACCACCTTCACGCACGGTCATGCGGCCGGTGGCGTCGTCGCCATCAACGGTGAAGCCGCTGCCGGCGCCGAAGCCCACTACAGGGGTCCAGCAACCGCGCTCCAGCACACGATTGAGTGCTGGTTCAGTGGCGTTTGATACGACGAGGCCATTACCCGGCATGGTGCGGACCAGGTGGTGAAACTGGGTTTCGATGGCAGCGAGATCAGGAAAAATATCAGCGTGATCGAATTCGAGGTTGTTGAGGATGACGGTACGTGGACGGTAGTGCACAAACTTCGAACGCTTATCGCAGAAGGCGGTGTCGTATTCGTCGGCCTCGATCACAAAAAACGGCGAATCTTTCAGATCACCATGAAGGCGGGCCGAAACACCGAAGTTGCGCGGCACGCCACCAATGAGAAAGCCCGGCGCCAGGCCGGCATCTTCCAGAATCCATGCCAGCAACGAGGCCGTGGTCGTTTTACCGTGTGTGCCGGCAACGCCCAATACCCAACGGCCTTGCAGAATATGTTCGGCCAACCATTGTGGGCCAGAGACGTAGGGCAACCCGGCATCAAGAATGGCTTCGAGCAACGGATTGCCGCGCGAAATGGCGTTACCAATCACGTAGACATCGGCTTTGAGCGCCAGCTGCGACGGGTCGTAACCTTCAATCAGTTCGATGCCGGCGCCACGTAGCTGATCGCTCATCGGGGGATAAACACCTGCATCGCAACCGGTGACCTTGTGGCCGGCGGCTCGAGCCAGTTGTGCCAGCCCGCCCATGAAGGTGCCGCAGACACCCAAGATATGCAGATGCATCGTCGTTTCCGTTTTGCGCGTCACACCGGCGCAATCTGCGTCCGGTAGGTTTAGAATGAGACGAATTGTACCTGCCCGGAGACTGAAGATGCGCCACCGACGACGCCCTACCGGAACGCAGATCAACGGCACTGCGCACATTGCCGCAGTGGCCGCCCGCCTGATGGCCGAGGACGGCGTGGAGGATGTCGAACTGGCCAAACGCAAAGCGGCGCACCAGTTGAATCTGCCCGAATGGATCGGGTTGCCATCGACCCAGGCGGTGCAGGATGCCCTGCGCACCCATCAGGCGATTTTTCACGACACGGAACAACGTGAACGGATCTCTGTCATGCGTCACGAGGCGCTTTTTTGGATGGATCTCCTCGCCGACTTCCACCCCTACCTGACGGGGTCGGTCCTGGAAGGGACTGCCGGTCGCTACTCAATGATTGATATCCTGCTCTATCCGGATAGCGACAAGGATGTGGAACTTTTTCTGCTGAACCGGGGCATTGCGTATGAGCATGTGCCCCCACGCCATGATCGCACCAGCGCTGTGCTGCAGGTCAGCCGCCGAGATCTGGTGACCAACCTGGTGATCTACCCCAGTCACGATGAGCGGGTGGTCTTCAAAAAGCATGATGGTTCAGTACGGGAGCGGGCTCGGGCCGACCTCGTGCGCTCGCGCATGGCGGCCGAAGCGATTCTGTGAAATCGACCTCAAACCTCCGGCTTTAGTGCAAGTTTTTCCGGTAATTTGCCGTTAAAATGTTCCCTCTCAGAAAAAGCCCTGAAGGAACGACCCCATGATGACTTCTGTGTTTACGTCCGGCATGAGCCGTGCCCGTTGCTGGTTGACCCTGGTTGTGGCTTTCGTGGCTTTCGGCCTGTTGAGTGGTTGCGACAAGATCAACAACTCACGCAACGTTCTTAATGGCCCACAAGTCAGCGCCAAGTTTTTTGACGCCAAATTCACTGATGTTCAGGGCAAGATCGTCGATTTATCGACCCTGCGCGGCAAAACCGTGGTCGTCAACTTCTGGTCGACCTGGTGCCCGCCCTGCGTGGAAGAGATGCCGATGTTTAGTGAAGTGCAGCGCCAATGGAAAGACAAGGATGTCGTTTTTGTGGGCATCGCCGCCGATCAGGCCGGCAACGTGAAGACATTTATCGAAAAAACCCCCGTCAACTACCCGATCATCGTGGGTGAGCAGGCCGGTTTCGAGCTTTCGCGGGCCCTTGGCAACCGTTACGATGCCGTGCCTTTTACGTTGATTATTGATCGCCAGGAGTCGATCGTAAACCGGCACTTCGGGGTTTATGCCCGCAAGGACCTGGAAACCGATCTGGGGAAAGCCGTCAAATAATCGACTTTGGTAGCGATCTGGTTGATAACTTGCTGCAAATTGGCTGTCAAATCTGCAGCAATTGGGAGATAATCCGTCTATGAACAGCGCAGCCCAACCCCACCCTGCCGAGACGCTTGGCAAGGTTCTGGTTCTGAATGGTCCAAACCTCAACCTGCTCGGCCAACGTGAGCCGCACCTCTACGGCGCAACCACATTGGCCGACATCGACCGGGCGCTGACTGAACGCGCCGATCGTGCCGGTATCGTGCTGGAAACTTTCCAGAGCAACCATGAAGGTGCGCTCATCGAACGGCTGCACGCCGCACGTGGCGAAGGCTTTGATTTTCTGATCATCAATCCGGGGGGGTTAACGCATTCCAGCGTGGCGCTACGCGATGCCGTGCTCGCCTCTGATCTGTCGTTCATCGAGGTGCATCTCTCGAATGTGCATGCGCGTGAGCCGTTCCGCCAGCACTCCTATTTTTCCGACAAAGCTGTCGGCACCATTACCGGGCTCGGCGCACAGGGTTATCTACTGGCGCTGGACTACATCGTCGCCGCATTGTCGGACAACCTGGACCCGGGCAAAGCCTGAGTCCATTCGTACCCTTTAAACCAAGAACACCTCTCGGGAGACCCACATGGATCTGCGCAAACTGAAGAAACTGATCGACCTGGTACAGGAATCCGGTATTTCGGAGCTGGAGGTCACCGAGGGCGAGGAAAAAGTTCGCATCGCCAAGCAGATGGTCGCCGCACCGGTCGCTCATCAGGTTTACGCGGCTGCGCCCGCAGCGCACGCTGCCCCGGCTTCTGCTGCCACGCCGTCGGCACCAGCCCTGCCGGAAGGCCACGTCGTCAAGAGCCCGATGGTCGGTACCTTCTACCGCGCCTCGTCGCCGGAAGCGAGTGCTTTCGTTCAAGTGGGCGATAGCGTCAAGGAAGGCCAGACGCTGTGCATCATTGAAGCGATGAAGCTGCTGAACGAGATCGAAGCCGATGCTTCGGGTGTCATCAAGGCCATCCTGGTTGAGAACGGCCAGCCGGTCGAGTTCGGCGAACCCCTCTTCATCATCGGCTGATCGCCATGTTCGGAAAGATACTGATCGCCAACCGGGGGGAGATTGCCCTCCGCATCCAGCGTGCCTGCCGCCTGCTGGGTGTCAAGACCGTGGTCGTGCACTCCGAAGCGGACCGCGATGCCAAATATGTGAAGCTGGCCGATGAATCGGTCTGTATTGGCCCAGCACCGTCGAAAGACAGCTACCTGAATGTACCGGCTATCATCTCGGCCGCCGAAGTGACCGATGCCGAAGCGATTCACCCGGGTTACGGATTCCTTTCGGAGAACGCCGACTTCTCGGAGCGTGTGGAGCAATGCGGTTTCGTTTTCATCGGCCCGAAGGCTGAAACGATTCGCCTGATGGGCGACAAGGTGTCGGCCAAAGACGCCATGAAGAAAGCCGGTGTGCCTTGCGTCCCGGGTTCGGAAGGCGCACTACCCGATGACCACAAGGAAATCATCCGTACGGCCCGTGAAATTGGTTACCCAGTCATCATCAAGGCAGCGGGCGGTGGCGGTGGTCGCGGCATGCGCGTCGTGCATACCGAAGCGGCGCTGATCAATGCCGTGCAGATGACCAAACAGGAGGCGCAGACCGCTTTCGGCAACCCGACCGTGTACATGGAAAAGTTCCTGGAGAACCCGCGTCACGTTGAAATCCAGATCCTCGCCGACACGCACGGCAATGCAATCTATCTGGGCGAACGCGACTGCTCGATGCAGCGTCGTCACCAGAAGGTGATTGAAGAAGCACCGGCGCCCGGCATTCCCGAAAAGCTGATCGAAAAGATCGGCGAGCGCTGTGCCGACGCCTGTCGCAAGATCGGTTATCGCGGCGCGGGCACCTTCGAGTTCCTCTACGAAAACGGCGAGTTCTACTTCATCGAGATGAATACGCGCGTTCAGGTGGAACACCCGGTGACCGAACTGATTACCGGTGTTGACATCGTGCAGGAACAGATCCGTATTGCCGCCGGCGAAAAACTGCGTTACCGCCAGAAGGATATCGAATTCCGCGGCCACGCCATCGAATGCCGGATCAATGCCGAAGACCCGTATAGCTTTATCCCGTCACCGGGGACGATTAACGCCTGGCATACGCCGGGTGGCCCGGGCATCCGCGTTGATTCACACGTGTATGCCGGTTACAGAGTGCCGCCGCATTACGATTCGATGATCGGCAAGCTGATCGCTTACGGCGAGACCCGCGAGCAGGCCATTCGCAAGATGCGCATCGCGCTGTCGGAAATGCTGGTCGAAGGTATCAAGACCAATATTCCGCTGCACCAGGAGCTCATGCGCGACAAAGGTTTTGTGGACGGTGGCGCCAGCATTCACTATCTGGAAGAAATGCTGGCCGAGAAAAAAGCCGTCGAGCGCAAGTAAGTGTCTTCGCAAACCGCCTGGGTCAGCGCGCGCATCATCGCGGAAGCCCGGCAAGCCGAGGCGCTCGGTGACGCCCTGATGGAAGCCGGCGCCCTGTCGGTGACCGTTGAGGACGCCGACGCCGGCACGCCGGCCGAAACACCGCAATACGGCGAACCCGGCATGGAAACGCACACCGTCTGGAATCGGTCGGTGCTGTCGGCACTGTTCGACGCACAGGAACCGGTGCGCGATATCGTCGCTACCTGCGCAGCGGCATTGGGCGTTGAGGCCGAACTGACCATCGAAGAGGTACCGGAAACCGACTGGGTGCGCGCCACACAGGCGCAGTTCGATCCGATTCCGATTGGCGGGCCCCTCTGGATCGTACCGACCTGGCATACGCCGCCGGATACCAGCGACAAGGCCATTAACCTCGTCCTTGATCCGGGCCTGGCGTTCGGCACCGGCAGCCACCCGACCACACGTATGTGCCTGCAATGGCTGGTGCGCGAGCGCCCGGTGGGTAGCGTACTCGACTATGGCTGCGGCTCGGGCATTCTGGCGATTGCTGCCGCCAAGCTCGGCGCATGCGAAGTCGTCGGTGTGGATATCGACCCCCAGGCCGTACGCTCGGCGCACGACAACGCCGAAGCCAATACGGTGACGGCAGCTTTCTTCGACGCCAGCGACAAGTTGCCGGCGCCCTATGACTTGCAAACCTACGATGTGGTGCTGGCCAATATTCTGGCCAACCCGTTGCGCATTCTCGCGCCGGCACTAACGGCGCGTCTCAAACCGGGCGCCTCGCTGGTGCTGGCCGGGTTATTGGCCGAACAAGCAGAAGAACTGATCGGTATTTATCGCCCGTGGCTTGAGATGCGCGTCGCCGACACCCAGGATGGCTGGAGCCTGCTGGTAGGCTCGTTGCGCAAATAGTCGATCTTTTACGTATTCCGAATAACCTTTTATTCAAGATCAACATGAGCAAGAAAACCCTGATCTGCGGCTCGCTCGCTTTCGACAACATCATGGTCTTTAACGGCCGCTTTCGCGAACAGATTCTGCCGGAACAGATTCACATTCTGAACGTGGCATTTCTGGTACCGGAAATGCGCCGCGAGTTCGGTGGTTGCGCCGGCAATATCGCTTACGCACTCCATAGCCTGGGCGGCGACCCGGAGATCATGGCGACCGTGGGCGAAGACGGCATCCCGTACCTGGATCGCCTGGACGCGCGCGGTCTGTCGCGCAAATACGTCCGCAAGGTTCCCGGAACTTTCACCGCACAGGCCTTCATTACCACCGATCTGGATGATAACCAGATCACAGCGTTCCACCCGGGCGCCATGGGTCAGGCACATCTCAACGAAGTGGGTCATGCAGACAACATCGGCCTGGGCATCGTCGCACCGGACGGCCGTGACGCCATGATCGAACATGCGCGCCAGTTTGCGGCGGCCAACATCCCGTTCATTTTCGATCCGGGTCAGGGGTTGCCTATGTTTGACGGCAACGACCTGAAGCAGTTTCTATCACTGGCCACCTACGCCTGCGTGAACGACTACGAAGCACAGATGCTCTGCGAGCGCACCGGGCAGACGCTAGAACAACTCGCCGAGAATGTCGCAGCACTGGTCGTGACGCGTGGCGGCGAAGGCGCCTGGATTTTTACGGGCGGCAAGCGTATTGATATCGAAACCGTGCAACCCGAAGCCATTATTGATCCAACGGGCTGTGGCGATGCCTTCCGTGGTGGTCTGCTCTTCGGGATGGCCAATGGCTACGACTGGCAGAAGGCCGGCCGCCTAGCTTCACTGATGGGTTCGATCAAGATTGCCCATGCCGGCCCGCAGAATTACCAGGTCAATTTCGAGCAGATCGCCCGCCGTTTCGAAGCGGCCTTTGGCGAGCCGCTCTAAAATCGCCATGGCAGCCGCACCGGCGCCGAAGCTCTACCGTATTGTTCGCGGAACGCGCGTTATTGCCCACCTGCTGATCGGGCTTTTTCGTGTAGCGCTGGTATTTCCCTTCTGCAGCATGGGACGCCGCCGACAGATTCGGTACCACTGGTCGCGCCGTCTGCTGTCGCTCTTCGGCTTCACGCTCAAGATCGAGGGCTCTCTACCGGCGCAGCCCGGCCTGATCGCGGCCAATCATGTGAGCTGGATCGATATCTTTGCCGTGAACGCGCTAACGCCGGTGGCCTTCGTATCCAAGGACGACGTGATTCACTGGCCGATTATCGGTACCCTGGCGCGACACAATGAAACCATCTTCCTGCAGCGTGGCAGCCGGGGGCATGCGCACACCATCGGCAAGGACATGGCCAGACGCCTGGAAGACGGCAGTTGGCTGGCGGTATTTCCGGAAGGCACGACCACCGACGGTACCCATCTGCATCCTTTTCACGCAGCGCTACTGCAACCGGCTATTGATGCCAACGTGCCCGTGACCCCGGTCGCCTTACGCTACGAGGATCCCGATGGCAACCTGACGTTATTGCCCGCCTATACGGGAGATACGTCGCTCTGGGAAAGTTTCTGCGCCATTCTTTCGGCGCGTCAGCTGGTGGTTCGACTCAGCATCGGCCCACCGATGCAGGTAACAGCAGATAGCGGGCCGGGCAACCAGGGGCGCAAGCGCCTGGCGCATGCCCTGCGCGACGAGATCGAAAAGACGCTTTATTCCTGACCAGCCTGACGACGCAAGTCACGCAGTTTCACGTATTTCATGAAGCTGTTCTGGCAACCGATAACGATGTGCACAAAACCCGGCAGTCCATCGCGCCAGCCGCCGCGCACCAGCCAGAATTTGAGGAAACGGGTCAGCGGTGAAAGCACGATGCGGGCCAGCGGCGCCTGCTCACCCCGCGCCAGTGCCCGCTCGGCGGCAAGGCTCGTATAACGATTCTGCTTATCGAGATAGATCTTAAGGTCATCTGCAGAATAGTGCAGCAGATCGCCTTCCAGCGTGCGTGGCGCCAGATCGGAAAGCACATGCTCGTGCACGATGTCATCCGACCAATGTGCGGCATCGCGACGGAAGAGGCGCGTATTGAAATCCGGGTACCCCTCGCCATGCTTGAGTGGATGCCCCATGAAGACGTTGCAGCGGGCAAAGCGGTACACCGGATAATCCGGCAGGCCATCACGGAAAGCATTGTGGATACTGCGCGCCAATTCCGGCGACAGCGCTTCATCGGCATCGAGGCAAAGCACCCACTCATTACGGGCAAGGCTGACCGCATGTGCTTTTTGCGGGCCAAAGCCGACCCAGGCATGCTGTTCGAAACGCGCACCGAATTCGTTGGCGATGCTGGCCGTTTCGTCGGTGCTCCCCGAGTCGACCACCACGATCTCGTCGGCGAAGGGCACGGACGCCAGCACATCACGCAGACGGCTGCCCGCGTTGAGCGTGATCAACACGAGCGAGAGCGGCAACCGGGCGGTAACAGGCGAAGCGGATTTCTCGGTCATAACGATTAGAGCGGCCAGCTATAATGCGGCCATGTCGCGAGATTATCACTAATGCAGCCCCGGCTTTCCGATCCGCCGCGTTTTCTGTTGATGAAAACCTCATCACTGGGTGATGTGTTGCACAATCTGGCCGTCGTTAGCGATCTGCGCCGCGTCTTTCCGGGCGCAATTGTCGACTGGTGCGTCGAAGTGCCTTTCGCCGAAATACCGGCCTGGCACACGGGTGTCCGGCGCGTCATTCCCGTGGCCATTCGACGCTGGCGCAAATCCCTGTTGAGCCGCGACACCTGGGCAGAGATCAGCCTGGCGCTCGCCGCCCTTCGCACGGAGCATTACGACGCCATCATCGACACCCAGGGGCTGGTCCGCAGTGTGCTACTGGCGCAACTGGCTCATGGCCCGGTCTACGGACAGAATCGTCACGAAGCACGCGAGGCCTTGTCGGGTCTGCTGCTGACGCACCCGCTTCCGGTGCCTTATGCGCTGCATGCGGTTGACCGGTATCGCGCGATTGCCGCGACAGCGCTGGGCTATAGTGACCGCTTACCCGAGCTGCCATTAGACTTTGGACTGCAAGACCGGTTTCCGCGCCAGCCGGGCAACGAAGTTTTTCTGTTCACGAACACCAGCCGCGACAAGAAGCTCTGGCCGGAAGATCACTGGATCACGGTCGGCCGCCAGCTTCGTGATGCGGGTCTGGCGCCTGTCTTCACCGCAGGCAACGAGGCAGAAGCTGCGCGTTCGAAACGCATCGCTCAAGGCATTGCCGAGAGTGGAACACCCGGTGAGGTGTTATACCGCCCGACGCTGACGCAACTGACCGAACGGCTGTCAAAAGGGCGGCTGTGCCTGGGAGTTGATACTGGTTTCACACACATCGCCTGCGCCCTGGAGATTCCGACAATCGCCATCTTTACCGATACCGATCCGGCGCTGGCCGGCGGCTTTGGCCTGGGCTTGCGCGCAACCTTCGGACACCTGGATACCATTCCACCGATCTCGGATGTCATCGGACAATTGCGCACCTGGGGCGTACTCCCTGCATGAGCCGGGCGCCTGACGCTAGCAAAGCCTCGACGTGCCCGCCCATGGCGCCGTGGTTCTATCGCACGCTGCTCGTTCTGATCGTTCCTTTCGCATTACTTCGCCTCTGGTGGCGCGGCCGCAAGCAGCCTGGATATCGCCAGCATATCGGTGAACGCTTCGGTTTCATCGCGCTCCCCGATGAACGCTCTATCCTCTGGTTGCACGCCGTTTCGGTCGGCGAAACGCGTGCCGCTGAACCACTAGTCCAGGCGCTGCTGGATCAGTATCCGGATCACCGCATCCTGCTGACGCACATGACGCCGACCGGTCGCGCCACCAGCACCAGTCTCTATCGCGATCCACGCATCACCATTGCCTATGTTCCCTACGATCTAACCAACGCCGTTGATCGATTCCTCAAGCGCATCCGGCCAACGCTGGCGCTCCTGATGGAAACCGAGATCTGGCCTAATCTGATTCTGCGGTGCCGCTATCATGGCGTACCGGTGATGCTCATCAACGCGCGTCTGTCGGAGCGCTCGGGCCGCCGCTACGGCCGCTTCAAATCGCTGATCCGTCCAGTCCTCGCCGCACTGAACGCCACGGGCGCCCAGACCCCCGCCGATGCCGAACGTCTGGCGGCACTCGGTGCATACCCTGTGAGCGTCACAGGCAATCTCAAATTTGATGTTCGCATTAACCCGAATCAACAAGAACTGGGCAAATCATGGCGAGACGCTGCGACCGCCGGCCAAGCCACTGACCGCCACGTCTGGTTGGCTGCCAGCACGCGGGAGGGCGAGGAGGCACTGGTGATTGCCGCGCACCAGATTCTCTGCACACGCTTTGCCGCCCGATCGCCCTTGCTGGTGCTCGTGCCACGTCATCCGCAACGGTTTGATGATGTTGCCGCACAAGTCGAGCGCGAGGGCCTGACCCTCGTTCGACGCTCGCAGGCACAACCCGATTCGGCCACCCAGGTCTGGTTGGGTGATTCGATGGGCGAAATGGTTGCCTACTACAGCATGGCCGACTTGGCGGTGATTGGCGGCACCCTGTTGCCATTCGGTGGCCAGAACCTGATTGAAGCCGCCGCCTGCGGCACCCCGTTATTGATCGGCCCGCATACCTATAACTTCAAGGCAGCGGCCGAGTTGGCGGAAACCACCGGCGCCGCACAGCGCCTGCACGAGATTACGCCGGAGCGGCTGGCCAAAGCGATTAGCGCCTTACTGATGGACGCGACGTATCTGGCTCAGGCACGTACGGCCACGGAACACTTTGTGGGCAGCGCCACGGGTGCCACTGAGCGCACCTGCACGCTGATCCGGCAGGTGTTGCGCTAGTCGTTAAGCAGCGGTTTGATGGCGGCCCAGACTTCATCAGGCGTGATGCTGGCCAGACACTCACTGACCTTGCCGCCGCCACAACCATCGAGGCCACAAGGCCGGCAACTGAACTGTGCGCTACGCGCAATAACCTGATGCGCACCTATGCGCGGCGTCCCCCACGGACCCCAGTGCTCTTCACCCGATGGCCCGAACAATACAACCACTGGCGTTCGCATCGCGGCGGCAATATGCATGGGCGCCGAATCGACCCCGGCAAAACAGCGCGCCTGCCCCGTCAGTGCACCCAGCTCCTTCAGCGACAGTGCAGCTGCCAGACTCGCTGCGGGCGGCTCGTTACGCTGCGCGAGGGCCTCTTGAATCCGCTCGATCAGATGGCCCTCCTTATCTCCGGGCGCCGCAGTCAGCAGTACCGGCCAGCCTGCGGCACGAATACGCGCGATGATCTCGGCCCAGCCCGCTGCTGTCCAGCATTTGAAATGCCAGCGCGAAGGCGGATGCAGATGCACAAACCGCCCCGATGCCAAGCCGAGCGACTGCAAGCGGACCGCCACATGGGCATCAGCATCGGTACCGGGCACAAAGGTCAACATACGTTGGTCCTGTGCGGGTTGAATGCCCAGGCGACGTAAAGCGTCCAGATTCTGTTCGACGACATGGCGGCGACCGGTGCCCATGATGGGCGAAACCAAATGGCTGAAGCTGCCTTTCCAGAATCGTCCCCGACCATTTACCCGTGGCGCGACCGCATAGCGCGGTTTGAGCAGCCGCGATAACCAGGCGCCGCGCGGGTGTTCCGTCAGGTGAATGATGAGATCGTACTGGCGCGACTGCAACGTCTTCAGCAATGTCCACTCGGCCCGGGCCTGGCCCGTGATTCCGAGCCGCTTCCAGGCACGGTCGACGAGATGCAGCTGATCCAGGTCGGGATGGCCCGATAGCATCTCGGCCGTGTCGGCGTAGACCAGGGCATCAATCTGCACCTGCGGCGCAGCGCCTTTCAGCGCCGTCAGCACGGGCGATGCCAGCAAGACATCACCATGATGACGCAGCTTGGTCACAAGGACCCGGCGGATACTGGATAAAGGAATAGCGTCGGCAGGCATGGCGCTATTGTACCGGCGCAGCATGAATTTGCCCGGCCTCGAAATCGAGGCAGAGTAATTGGCCATATTCGTAGCGCAACTGGAGCCATTGCGCACCCGGCAATGCCTGATGATGTGCCTGCAATACGCGCATGACGCCACCATGCGTCACAGCGACAATCTGATCATGCCGGACACTGGCTTCCCGCAACCAGCCAAGTGCACGCTGCTGGACTTCATAACCTGTTTCTCCGCCCGGCGGCCGAAAACCGGCCAGATCCGCGGCCCAGGCATCCAGCCCTGCAGCACCGATCGCATCCCAGGCCTGCATTTCCCAGTCGCCAAAATGTAATTCGCGTAATCGCGTATCGAGAATAATTTCTGCCGATAAGGCCATCGCGGTTTCCGTGCATCGACGCAGCGGACTACTGAAAACCGGGGTCGCGGGCCCGACCAATGCGTCGAGCTGCTGCCGCAACGAACTCGCACGACACGCACGATCTTCTGCGCTGTCCTTCAAGCAAAGATCTGTCTGTCCATAGCAAACATCCGGGGGCACCTCCGGTGCAAAGTGGCGAATCAGACAGAGTCGCACGAGCCGCTAAATCTTTTCGGAGACGCCCGCCGAGGCAAAGCTGGCCATCTCATTCAGAAAGGCCGCCGCCGCCTGCAGCAATGGCCAGGCCAGGGCAACGCCTGTACCTTCACCGAGCCGCAACCCGAGATCCAGCAAAGGCACCGCATTCATCGCCGCAAGTTGAAGCCGGTGCCCGGCTTCGGCCGAGCGATGGCAATAGACACAGTAATCGCGCGCCGCCGGATGAATGCGTGCCGCCACCAAGGCCGCCGCTCCAACGACAAAGCCATCGATCAAGACCACTATATGACGCTCGGCAGCAGCCAGAATGACGCCAACCATTGTGGCAATTTCAAAACCACCGAACTGACGCAACGCTTCCAAGGGATCTGTAATGACCCCGGTTCGCGTCATCGCCTGGTGCAGCAATTGCTGCTTACGGGTTAACCCGGCGTCATCCAACCCGGTGCCGCGTCCCACACAGTCCGCTAGGGGCTGACCTGTGAGGCAATGCGTAATCAGGCTGGCCGATGCCGTGTTACCGATACCCATCTCGCCAAGGCCAATCACATTAGACCCCAGCGCTGCATAACGCGCGACGAGACGCTGGCCGTTATCCATGGCTTGCGTGCATTGCTCGACGCTCATCGCCGGCGCTTCGAGATAGTTCGCTGTGCCCGGGGCAATCTTGTGATCAATCAGACCGTCACGCTGACCGAAATCATGCGCCACACCGCAATCAACCACGGCCAGCGGCAGCCCGTAGGTCCGTGTGAATACATTGATCGCCGCGCCACCGGCGAGGAAATTTTCAACCATTTGCCAGGTAACATCCTGGGGGTATGCCGAGACACCGGCCTTGGCGGCCCCATGATCACCGGCAAATACCAGCATCTGTGGTTTGTTCAGCTGCGGGTTGTCGCGTTGCTGAATCAGGCCAAGCTGTAACGCCAGCGCTTCCAGTTGACCCAACGCGCCTAGCGGCTTGGTCTTAGCGTCAATCTTGCGCTGCAGCTGGTCGACCAACGGACCCGCCGTTGGTTTGATGTCGAAATGACGCATGATGTTTTCCTGAAATTCAGCCACGCAAAGAGAGCGGGATGCCCGCCACTGAAAGCGTCACGCGCTCACAACGTGCAGCCAGATCCTGATTCAATCGACCCTGCTCGTCGGCAAAGCGACGCGCCAAACGATTCTCCGGTACGACTCCGGAGCCGATCTCGTTGCTCACCAGGATAATTTCGCCCGGCAATCCGGATAGCACATCCAGCAGCGCCTGACGCTCCCGCGCGAAGAGCTCACAATCAATCGGCTGCCCCGATTCCATCTGACCGACCGCCAGGCCCTTGAAGACCAGCGCCGATAGCCAGAGTGTTATGCAATCAACGATAAGGCAACGATCGTGCGCTGCGTGCGTCTGCAGAACGCGGGCCAGCCTGACCGGTTCTTCCACGGTCACCCAGTGCGCCGGCCGGCGATGGCGATGATGCGACAGCCGCTCGGCCATTTCCTCGTCCCAGGCTTCCGCCGTCGCGATGTACACCACTTCAAGGCCAAGAGCTTCGTACACGGTCGCCCGCTTTTCTGCCAGCCGGCTTTTTCCGCTTCGGGCACCACCGAGGATAAGTTCACGCATGTCGGCTTTGCTCAAGAATGTGATCGACTTGCGTCCAGTCGAGATTCTGTTCAACCGCATCGGCGAGCCGGTTGAGATCAGCCTCGCGTCGGGCGACGAAATCAACCGTGCCTGCATCATGACAACCAGCCCAGGCCAATAAACCACTCAGTGCCTGCGGCTGATCAAACAGGCCATGACAGTAGGTGCCGATGATCTGCTCGTCGGCGGATATCGCACCGTCTGATCGGCCATCCGCCAATGCCACCAGAGGCCTTTTCAAATCGGGTCCTTCGCTAACCCCCAGATGAATCTCGTAGCCGGTCATTTCGGGTTGGCCCGGCAAACATAGTTGACCCTGAACGTTTCGAAGCTGTTTTTCCTGTTCCAGGGTCGTGGCCATATCAAGCCAGCCAAGTCCGGCCGACGCGCCGGGCGCGCCCTCCAGACCCTGTGGGTCATACAATTGCTGACCGAGCATCTGAAAGCCACCACAAATTCCGATCACCTTGCCGCCATAACGCAGATGCCGTTGCAGGGTCTCGACCCAACCTTGCTCGCGCAACCAGGCCAGGTCCGCGCGCACCGCTTTTGATCCGGGCAAAATGATCAGATCGGCCGGAGGAATGGGTTGATTTGGCCCGATCCACCGAAAATCGACTTCCGGATGTAGACGCAAGGGATCGAGGTCATTGTGGTTCGATACGCGCGGATAAACTGGCGCAATGACCTTGAGGCGGTTATGGTCCGAGAGTTCCTGACTGACCGCAATGGCGTCCTCGGCATCGAGAAAGAGCCCGTGCAGATAAGGCAGCACACCGAGGACAGGTTTGCCGGTGCGCTTTTCCAGCCATTTCAACCCGGGCTCGAGCAAGGCGATGTCACCGCGAAAGCGATTGATCACAAATCCCTTGATGCGGTTCTGCTCGGAGGGCGAAAGCACGTCGAGCGTGCCCACCAGATGCGCGAACACACCGCCACGATCAATGTCGGCGACCAGGATGACCGGGCAATCAACCGCTTCGGCAAACCCCATATTGGCGATATCGCGATCCCTTAGATTGATCTCTGCCGGAGAACCTGCACCCTCGACGAGGACGGTATCGAATTTTTCGGTCAGTCGCCGCCAGGAATCCAGCACCGACTGCATCGCCCGCGACTTATAGGCGTGATAATCCTTCGCGTCCAGATCCGCCGCAACCCTGCCCTGAATAATGACCTGGGCTTTGCGATCCGTGGTCGGTTTGAGCAACACCGGGTTGAAATCGGTGTGCGGCAATAAACCACAGGCATAAGCCTGCAGCGCCTGGGCCCGGCCAATTTCCCCCCCATCTTCGGTCACGGCCGAATTGAGCGCCATGTTCTGCGGCTTGAACGGCGCCACACGGATGCCACGGCGCTGCAGGATGCGGCACAATGCGGCGACCAGCGTCGATTTTCCGGCATCGGAGGTGGTGCCCTGAACCATCAGGGAGGCAGCAGACATGCGGATCGGGAAGGGGCGCAAAATAAAGACCAGCGATAGGCTGGCGGGACGAAATTCGGGGAGCGTATTCGTTTATTATCCCATGCCTGACAAGGTTTTACGCCGCATGAACAGCCCACAAGCCCCGACCTGCCACCCCTTCCCCGATGCCGCCCGAGACGCCGTTTATCAGGCGATCTTTTCGCGTCGGGATGTGCGCAGCCAGTTCCTACCCGATCCAATCCCGGATGAAGTGCTGGGTCGTCTGCTGATGGCCGCACATCACGCACCTTCCGTGGGGTTCATGCAACCCTGGAATTTTCTTCTAATTCGCTCTGCCGAAACCAAGGCCCGGGTTCAGACACGCTTCCGGAAGGCCAACGACGAAGCCCGAACTCAGTTCGCCGGCGATCGCAAAGATCTCTACAGCCGGCTGAAACTCGAAGGCATTCTCGATGCGCCCGTGAATCTGTGCATTACGTGTGATCGCGAGCGTACCGGTCGGACGGTCCTTGGCCGCACGCATATGCACGAGATGGATCTGTACAGCACTGTCTGTGCCGTACAGAACCTCTGGCTGGCTGCACGTGCCGAAGGCATTGGCGTCGGCTGGGTGAGCATCTTTCATCGCCACGAACTCCAGGACGCCCTCGGCATCCCGGCGCGGATTGTCCCGATCGCCTATCTTTGCCTCGGCTACGTCAGCGAATTCCTCGAAAAACCCGAGCTTGAAAAGGCGGGATGGTTGCCACGCTTGCCGCTGGAAGATCTGGTCTTTCATGAAACCTGGGGGCAAACCGGCGGTTTGGACGATACCCTGGCACCGCACTACCAGGCGCTGAGAAGGCGCTACGGCTATGCTTGAACACGGCGGACGTCTGCGGGCAGCCGCCCAGACTTTCGGCATCCCTCTGGAATCCTGGGTCGATCTGTCGACAGGGATCAGCCCGTGGTGTTATCCCGTTCCGACCATTCCGGAAACCGCCTGGCACCGTCTGCCGGAACCCGAGGATGCACTCGACGCTGCCGCTGCACGCTACTATGGTAACGCGGCGCTGCTGGCCACCTCAGGCAGTCAGGCAGCCATTCAGATGTTGCCCCGCCTCTTTGCGCCGGGACCGGTCACCCTCATCGGCCCCACGTATAACGAACATGCCGCTGCCTGGCGCACTGCCGGTCACACCGTGACTTTCGTTGCTGATCTTTCAGAAGCGCTGACCCGTGGCGCACCGGTCACGCTGCTCTGTAACCCGAACAACCCCACGGCAACCCAAGTTGACCGTGCCACCCTGTTACACGCGGCATCCCATTTACAGCGCCGAGGCGGCTGGTTGATCGTCGACGAGGCTTACGGTGACGCAACACCCGCGTTCAGCGTCACGCCCGATGCTGGCATGTCGGCCGCACCCCGGCTCATCACGCTACGTTCACTCGGGAAATTTTTCGGTCTGGCGGGCGCGCGCGTTGGTTTCCTCTTTGGCGACGCCGCGCTGCGCTACCGACTGAACGATGCGCTGGGCCCATGGACTATTAATGGCCCGGCGCGCTGGGTCGCACAACACGCGCTGAACGATATCGCATGGCAAACTCGGCAACGTGAACGCATCCTGGAGGCTGGCGCCCGATTGCATACGTTACTGCACCAAACACTGCCCACCACCAGGATTGCATCCACCGGATTGTTCAGCACCTGTATGCTAACCCCATCCACCGATGCGCGCCGCCTGTTCGAACATCTGGCACGATGCGGCATCCTCACCCGTCTCTTTGTCGACGATGGCTTGGTGCGCATCGGTATTCCCGACGATAGCGCCTGGCCACGGCTGAACGATGCATTGAAATCCTGGCAACACGAAACCCACACAGAAAATCATGACAACCGATAACAACATCAACAACGACGAGACCGGCCGTAACGAGCGTCACCAGCAACGCATGGTGCGCAAGAAGGATGTGGTCGACGAAAAGATCGCCGCCGCCCAGACCGAAAAAGGCCTGTTGCTCATCCACACCGGCAACGGAAAGGGAAAGTCTTCATCGGCGTTCGGCGTGCTGGCACGCGCTGTCGGTCACGGGCTGAACTGTGCCGTGATCCAGTTCGTTAAGAGCCGCTCGGACTCGGGCGAGGAAGCATTCTTTCGCCAGTTTCCGGCGCAGGTGTCGTGGCAGGTGATGGGCGAGGGATTCACCTGGGAAACCCAGGATCGTGAACGCGACAAGCGCGCCGCTATCGCAGCCTGGGAAGAAGTCTGCAAAAAACTGGCCGATCCAAAGATCGGTCTCGTGATCCTCGATGAGTTCACCTATGCCTTCAAATTTGGCTGGCTGGATCTGGAACCGGTGATCGCCACACTGGCCCGACGCCCACCGATGCAGCATGTGATCATTACCGGCCGTGCCGCACCGCCTGAACTGGTCGCGGTCGCCGATACGGTCACTGAAATGGGCATGGTCAAACATGCGTTCCAGCAGGGCATCAAAGCAATGCCCGGTATCGAGCACTGACGATGCCGCACCGTATATTGTGCCCGGCGCTGATGATCGCGGCGCCCGCTTCGGGCCAGGGCAAGACCATGATTACCGCTGCACTGGCACGCCTGCATCGCCGTCAGGGACGGCGCGTCAAAGTATTCAAATGTGGCCCTGACTTTCTGGATCCACAGATACACACGGTAGCCAGCGACGCGCCCTGTGAGAATCTCGATTTCCGCATGGGGGGTGAAGACGATGTCGCCTGGCGACTGGCGCGTGCCGCTCATGACAATGACGTCATTCTGATCGAGGGCGTTATGGGGCTCTTCGATGGCGACCCCTCGGCCGCCGACCTGGCACGCCGCTACAATCTCCCGATTCTGCTGGTCATCGATGGCAGCGCCATGGCCAAGTCATTTGGCGCCATCGTTCTGGGGATGAAAACTTACCAGCCTGACACGCGGGTGGTGGGTGCGCTCGCCAACTGCGTCGGCTCGGCCTATCACGCGCAACTGCTTCAGCAGAGCCTGCCCGAAGGCGTCGCCTGGTTTGGCGCCGTACCGCGCAACGCCGAGTCGGCACTCCCCGAACGCCATCTGGGGCTTTTGCCGGCCAGAGAGATCGCCGATCTTGCACAACGCATCGATCAACTGGCGGATCGTATTGCCGAAACTGCTGCGGCAGCATTGCCCCCGCCCGCCGAATTTCCTGACACACCGCAACCTGATCTGCCGGCATTACTGGAAGGCAAAACGATTGCCGTTGCCCGTGACGCTGCATTCTGCTTCGCCTATCCGGCGAACATCGAATGTCTGCAAACCATGGGAGCAACGCTCCGCTATTTTTCACCGTTGCATGACACTCAATTGCCCGCGTGCGATGCCATCTGGCTACCTGGCGGCTATCCTGAACTGCATGCGCAAACCCTGGCCGGCAATCGGCCTATGATCGATGCCCTGCAGGTACATATTGCCGAAGGCAAACCTGTCCTCGCAGAGTGTGGCGGCATGATCGCGCTGGCCGAATCACTAGTTGATACCGAAGCAAACACACATCGATTGATGGGCATTCTTCCGGGCACGGTTCATATGCAGAAAAAGCTGGCTGCACTGGGTATGCAATCGCTCCATCTACCCGGCGGCCAACTCGGTGGTCACACATTCCACTATTCGACGTTCGACTGCCCCCTTGTGCCGATCGCGCATACCCGGGATGCGCATCAGAAACAGAGCGAAGCAGTCTATGGCGTCAACCGCCTCACAGCTACGTACTTCCATGCCTACTTTCCGAGCGCACCGGCCGTCGTTGCTGCTTTGCTCAGCTGATGAGTGAACTGAGCTTTCCCGCGCTGGTGCTCATGGTGATTGGCGCCTGTGTACTGGATCGTCTCATGGGCGAGCTACGCCACTTTCATCCGCTGGTCGGCTTCGGCCAGCTCTCTGCACAGCTTGAAAAACGTTTCAATAGCAACGGACTGGGTGCCAATCAGGCTCAACGTCGTGGGCTCGCCAGCTGGGCGCTCCTGGTGCTGCTTCCAACACTGATCGTCACGATATTGCTCACGCAATTCAGTCCTGTTTGGCAACTCCTCATCGGGACAGGCATTCTCTACACCGTGATTGGCGGGCGGTCTTTGCAAGAACATGCGGCACGAGTCAGCGAGGATCTGCAATCCGGCAATCTGGCCGACGCCAGAGTGCATGTGAGCTGGCTGGTTTCCCGCGATACTCGCCAGCTCGACGAAACAGGGATCAGCAAGGCATGCATCGAATCTGTCCTGGAAAACGGCAACGATGCGTTATTCGCACCCATATTCTGGTTCTGCATTCTGGGACCGGCCGGAGCCGTTCTTTATCGCCTCGCCAACACGCTGGATGCGATGTGGGGTTATCGGACGACGCGTTACCTGAATTTTGGTCGGGCTGCCGCCCGGTTAGATGACGCGCTCAATTACCTGCCTGCCCGATTGACCGCACTAAGCTATGCGTTGGCTGGCCAAACAGTGCAGGCATGGCAGTGCTGGCAAACCCAGGCCCCGGAATGGGATAGCCCGAATGCGGGGCCGGTCATGGCAGCGGGCGCCGGTGCGCTCAATCTTCGTCTGGGTGGCGCGGCCGACTATCATGGCACCACCGAAGCGCGCCCCGATCTGGGTTCGGGTAATCTGCCCTGTGCAGACGATATCGCCCGTGCACAAACCCTGGTCCGACACGCGCTCCGGTTATGGCTCGCCGGACTTGTTCTCTGCGCCATGTTGGTCCTGATCTTTTAAACTACACATCATGAACGAATTACGATCTCTCTACCGCAGGACGTTCACGCTCGCGCTTTTAATAATGTCTAGCGCGCTGCTGGCCGCGCCGGTCAGCACCCAAGACGATCTCGGCAATACCGTGACCCTCCCGGCACCGGCAACCCGCATCGTGACACTGTCACCTTCCGTGGTCGAAGTGACCTACGCGGCAGGTGCAGGTGAGAAAATAGTCGCCACGGTGGAATACAGCGATTACCCCGTTCCTGCACAGAAAATCCCGCGCGTCGGTGGTCATTCCAAGATCAACCTTGAAGCCGTCGTCGCGGCGCGACCCGATCTGGTCATCGCCTGGGAATCCGGCAATTCACCCGGCGCCATTGAAAAGATTCGCCAACTGGGGATTCCGGTCTATATGTCGCAACCCCACAAGATGACCGATATACCGGGGGAAATCGAACGTATCGGCATACTCACCGGCACTGAAGTCTTAGCCAAGAAGTCGGCCGCCGATTTCCGCAAGCGCTATCAGGCCCTGGCGGCAAAGTACCGGAACCGGTCACCCGTCAGGGTCTTCTATCAGGTCTGGCAGAACCCGTTGATCACCATTGGCGGACAACAGATCATGTCTGATGCCATCACTCTGTGCCGTGGCGAGAATATTTTTGCCGACCTGAAGCCGTTGGCGCCGCGCGTCAGTTTTGAAGCGGTCATTGCGGCTAACCCTGAAGCGATCATTACGTCAGGCATGGCCGACCAAAATCCGGAGTTGCTCGACGCGTGGAAAAAATGGCCCAACCTGACGGCGACCCGGCGCAATAACTTTTTCTTCATCCAGTCTGATCTGATGAACCGGAGTGGCCCCCGTATTCTGGATGGCACCGAGCGTCTCTGCGATGCGCTGCAAACCGCCCGCGATCACCGACCGGACGCCAAGCGATGACCCAGAGCTTGAGTGCCACCGTTCGCGAAGAGTGGCATATCTTTCTGAACGGTCTGCGCTTCTTCACCCGAATTCGGGTCCCTGACCGGATTCCGCATTCCGAGGCGATGCTCAGCCTAGCGCCCAAATATCTTCCGGTGATCGGTCTCCTGGTCGGCGGCGCCTGTGCGCTGACATTTGCGCTGTCGATCATGGTGCTACCGCAGAGCATCAGCGTGCTTCTGGCCATGACCGCCGGCCTGTTGATCACCGGGGCATTCCACGAAGACGGTTTGTCGGACACCGCAGACGGTCTGGGTGGCGGTTGGGATGGTGAACGAATCCTCGCCATCATGAAGGATTCGCGAGTTGGCAATTATGGCGTCATTGCAATCACGATGGTGCTGTTGATCAAATTCGCGTGCCTGAGCGAAGTCGATGCCAGCTGGGTGCCGGCGCTACTCCTTACGGGACAAGCATTCTCCCGCTACTGCGCTGTCCTGATCATGTCGGGCATGCACTATGTGCGCCCTGCGGCATCGAGCAAATCAAAGCCGCTAACCGACAAACCCACCCGTGGCACGCTCATCGTCGCCTCTGTCTTCGGCCTGATTCCGCTCGTCTGGCTGCCAGTTCCGGTGATGTTGCTTAGCCTTGCAGCAGGCTTGTTGATCACGATCTGGTTCGGGCGCAAACTTCAGAGGTGGTTGGGTGGTTACACCGGCGACTGTCTGGGCGCCGTGCAGCAACTGAGCGAGGTGGCTTTTTACCTGGGCGCGATCGCCGCCCTAGGGTAACAGGATATTCAGGCAGGAACGAACCAGCGCTGCATCTCACCACGGTCGTCCGCACGATCAATCTGAACCAGCGGATACCCATAGAGTCGTGACAGATTCTCAGCTGTCAAGACAGACGCCGCGGAACCATACATCCATTCGCCTTCGCCATAGAGCAGTAATGCAGAATCACAATAGCGATAGGCCAGACCGGGTTCATGCAGCACCATGATGCAGCTGATGCGGTCTTGGCAGGCCCGCGACTTCATAAGATTCAGCACCTCGATCTGGTGATTCAAGTCGAGATGCGCCAGCGGTTCATCCATGAAATACAGCGTCGGGTTCTGCGTCAGTATTGTCGCCACGGCAACCCGCTGACGCTCTCCGCCGGACAGAGTCTGCACATCGCGGTCGGCGAAATCGCGCATACCGACTGCCGCCAACGACGCCAGGGCCAGCGCATGATCTTCGGCCGATTCCCAGGACCAGCGATTAAGGTGGGGATGCCGCCCGGAAATCACGGTTTCCAATACGGTGGCACTGAACTGATCCTGCTGCTTCTGCGACAACCACCCACGCCAGCAGGCTGCAGCCCGGTCACCCCACTGCGCATAACTCTTGCCACCCAACAGGATATCGCCCGACAACAGGCCTCGAGGCAAACCTGCCAGACACGAGAGCAATGTCGACTTGCCAACGCCATTGCGTCCCAGAATTGCGACTATTTCACCCGGATAAACCTCGAACGCGAGCTGCCTGCTGACCTGCACTTCCCCGATGCGCAAATCCAGCGCATCGGTTCTGAAGATCGCACTCAACCTGTCCAGCGGCTTACCCTGATGCATAGTCATTGGTAACGCGTCCTGTTAAGCAGATAGAGGAATACCGGCACCCCGATGAGAGCGGTGACCACACCAACCGGCAGCTGCTGGGGCGCGATGAGAATGCGGGCCAGGGCATCGGCCAACACCAGAAAGATACCGCCGGCCAACATGGCAGTTGGCAGGAGGACCCGCTGATCGTTACCCACCATCATGCGGGTCAAATGCGGGATCACCAGACCGACGAAGCCCACAGAGCCTGCTGTGGTGACTGAAATCGCAGTCGCCATGGAGGCCAGCAGGTAAACGGCAACGCGGACAAAACGCACGGAAACGCCGAGTGCCTTGGCCGCATCGTTGCCTCGGATGAGTACATTCAGGTCGCGCGCCAACGGTGCTGTGAGAAGCCCGACGGCCCCAAGCCCGACGAGCGCAAACGTCGGGTTGACGCCCTGCGAAAAGTCTCCCATCAGCCAGAACAACATGCCGCGCAACCGCTCTTCGGGTGCAATCGACAGGAGCAGCGTAATCAATGCGCCGCATCCCGCAGCCACCATGACCCCCGTCAGCAGCAATCGCGTCTGGGTCCAGCTACCATCGCCATGGGCCAGGCCGAAGACCACCAGGATCGCAAGCAGCGCACCGAGAAATGCAAAGCCATTCAGACCGGCAACCCCTAACCCGAAGAAGATCGCCAGCAATGCGCCCACACCAGCGCCACCGGAAATGCCCAGAATATAGGGGTCAGCCAGCGGATTGCGCAAAAGCACCTGCATCAACGCTCCGGCCATCGCCAATAGACCGCCACAGGCAAATGCCGCCAGAGTACGCGGCAGGCGTAGATCGCGAATCACACTGGCGCCTGGCGCTGACGAATCAAATAATCCGGCCATCACATCGGCAAAAGGTATCTCTACGGAACCCACCGATAGCCCTACCGCAATCGCGCTCATGGCCAAGAAAGCCAAGAATGCTAAAACGAGGAAGGTTCGGCGCAGAGAAATCATGTGCTCAGTTTATCGCTGATCGAAACGCAGGCCGACAAACACATTCGATCCGGGCGTGGTGTAATTCTGTACTGTCTGGTACTGCTTATCAAAGACATTATTCAGACGTGCGAATAGAGAAACGTCCTTGTACAACTTTACGTTTCCGTACAGGTTAAAAAGCGCATAGCCACCCAGCGTGGCGTTACTTTTTGAGCCGGGAGATGTCTGTTGGGATCCCTGAGCCTGCATTTGAGCGCCGACCTTCCAGTCGGTAACCGACTTCTCAACCGTCAGACTTCCGAACCCTTGCGGATGATAGGCCAGCGCCGTTCCCGCATCCGAATTCTGTGGATTCTGATAATCGACACTGCCCATCACATTGAGTCCTAGCAGGCTACCATCGTATGAAGTTGTTACACCCTGAATCACAGAGCGTCCAACGTTGATGTAACTTGAATAGTTACTGTTGAAGTTAACGAGGTTGGTGATGTTATTGTAGTAATAGATAACGCCAGCACTGTGCACACCATCGTTATAACGCAGACCTACTTCGGTATTTTCTGATCGCGTTGGATTCAGGTTGGGATTTCCCGTATAGGAGTATGCAGAGTTTGGCACACCCGATCCCGGGTAATACAACTGATTAAATGTAGGCGCCTGGAAACCCGTGCCCCAGGACGCTGTACCACGCACCGTTGGCAATAGGAAATAACCATAGCCAAGCGATGTGGTGGTTGCGTTGCCGAACTGGCTGTTATCGTCATTACGCAGATTGGCCTGAAGCAGGTGTTTTCCAATCTCCGCGTTCCATCCACCTTGAACCGTGTTGATGTTTCTACTCGTCACGTTATATGCCGTCGTCGAATTCACCGCCTGATTAAGAAACTCGTAAGCAAGCATTGCGTTGCCTACGGGCAGCTTGAAGTCATTTTGCCACTGGGCTTGTTTCTGAGTGGTATTAAAGACAGATTGGCTGTTATTGGCGTACCAGCTTCGGTTGTTGTCCTGTGTCGAGCCCAAACGGATTAGACTGGTCCAGCTGTCCACAATACGATTCTTGGTGTAAGCAGAAAGCACGTTCAGTGATGACAAATTTGTTGCCATCTTGGTTTTGGTTTCTGTAAAAGCATTTTGGCCATTCCCCCAAAGTGCTTTCACACCTATTTCCTGACCGGGATTGACCGTATAGGCAAAATTTCCGGATGCGCTGGTATTGGTATACGAGCCCGGATTCTGGTTGTAATTACTTGCATTTGAAATCAACGTCGGAAAACTAACTGAATGTGTGTTGGAGCCGTAGACGCTGAAGCTGAACCCCTCTTGCGAACCCTCCACACCAACATTCTGGGATGTAGTGCTATAGGTCCCGTAGCCCGCATCAGCATAAAACTTTGTCGGCCCCTCCCCTTTGCGGGTAAACAACTGGACCACACCACCAATGGCATCGGAGCCGTACGATGAGGAAGTCGGACCACGTACAACTTCCATGCGACCGATCTGTGGCATCGGAATATAAGCCCAAGGGGGCGCTCCTGTTGTTGCAGAGTTAAGCCGTAAACCGTCGATTAGCAGAATCGTTTGGGCATTCGTGCCGCCGCGGATTTGGACATTGGTTGTTGTCCCCAAACCACCGTTGGACCGAACCGTAACGCCTGGTGTGTTGGCCAGAATGTCTGAAATCGGCTCCGCCGGGCTGTAATCACGAATTGTCTCCTGGTCGACAACGGTAACGTCGGAGATCAACTTGTTGTAGCGCGTTGGCATCCGCGTTGCCGTCACGACGATCGGATCGGCAATATCGGTCGGCTCATAGGGGACATCTTGCCCCCATGCACGGTATGGCAGCGCGACGATTGACATCGCCAGCGCGATTCGGGCATGGCCCGGATAGTGGATAGAAAACATGACGACTCCCGGCGCCGAAACGCCCTAACCCGTACAAGCGTCCCCGCAGGTCGGATAGTTTCTTTACGCTAAAGGAGTGGTCAGATAGCCGAGGCGACCCGAAGCCGCCCTCCCGCAGCAAGTGAATCCGAAAGGCCGGTCTCCGGGCTCGCGCGGGGCAGGATATTCCTACCGAACATGCCGCCTTCCCAGACCCGAAGATCCAGTGGCTTAAGGCACGACACAGCGCTTACCGTTGCGGGGGCAGCACCGGGTTAGCAATCGATTGCGTCACCGGTTTCCCGTTTCACTCCGGCACAGTTTCACTGCGACAGAGCACCGTTCGGAAGGCTTCACTGCTTTCACAGCTAAGCGGAACGCATTCTATCACTCAAGCCCTGATAAACGGCCAATTCATTGAATTACTTCAATTTAATGAAAATAGAGTTGACCCTGTCGCCGGTGCGCCCTATAGTGCGCGCCATGGATCGCAATATTTCTCTGCTGGAACAAAAGCTGGACCAGCTGATTTCTCTGCTGGAAGAAACCCGTCTGCAAAACGGTGATTTACGGGCGCGCCTGAAAGCTGCCGAAGCACGCACCGGGCAGCTCGAAACGCAAATGAACGCAGCGCGCAATAAACTCGAGCAGGTGGTCGCCCATCTGCCGGAATCGGCGAGTTTGTCATGAGTACGGCCAGCCATCTGGATGTCATTTTATTTGGCCGCGAATACCGCTTGGCCTGCCCACCTGAGCAACAAGCTGCCCTTAATGCAGCGGTCACTCTTGTAAATACCAAAATGCAGGAAGTCGCCAGCAAGGGGCGCCAGGTATCTACCGAGCGTGCGGCCATCATGGCGGCGCTGACCCTGGCGCATGATCTTCTGGAAGCCCAAAACCCGGGCATGGTTCAATCAACGGTTCCTGTTGACACTGGCGAGGCAAGGCGTAAAGTCGAACGCATGGTGCAGCGTGCGGACGATGCAATCGAGTCGCATCAGAACGCCCTGTTCTAGTTCTTCAAGTTCTCAATGCCCCGAGCGGCGCAAGGCATCTTGCGTTTGCTTGAACCAATGCTTATAGCAATGGTCGACGACCATCAAACCGCTGTTGTGATCGCCCCATGTGGGTGAACCTGATGCGGCGCGTTGTCGGCCTCACTGAACCCAGGTTCAGAGCCACCTAGGTGTTGTTGCGTTCGCGCGGGGCGCCCTCACCCATCTGCTTCTGAATGGCGTGCTGACCAGCCAACAGATGCGCCCGCATGGCGGCCTCGGCGCCTTCGGCATCTCGATCCAGCATGGCGGCCAGAATGAGTCGGTGCTCCGCCAACGACGAGCCCAAACGGCCGACGCGCGATAGGGAATTAAGCCGTGACAGCTTCAGGACCTTACGCAAGTCGTTGATGATCTGAATGAGCCAACGATTACCGGCCTGTTCCTGAACCAGCCGGTGAAATTCCTGATTCACCTCGAAGAACTGACGAATCTCACCCGCGACAGCAGCCTGTTCAAGAGCATCATGACAATTTTGCAGTTGTGATGCCGCAGCATCGCTCAACCGGCGGGTCGCCTCGTAGGCACAACGCCCTTCCAGCATGGCCAGCACCGGGTAAATCTCGGAGGCGTCTTCCTTGGAGATCTCGGCAACGTAACAACCGCGACGCGGTTTGAGCGTGACCAGCCCTTCTGCCGCCAACACTTTAAGCGCCTCGCGTAATGGCGTTCTGGATATGCCATAGCGGGCGACCAGGGCCAGTTCATCGATCCATTCGCCCGGTTGTAGCACGTGGTCGAAAATCTCCTCGCGCAGGCGATCAGCCACTTCCTGATAAAGCGCTGAGGAAACAATGGGTTGCGACGACCTTGGGGAACGGATTTTAGCGGCTTTTGGCGAAGTTGCGCCCATAATTATGAATAACGTATGATTCGGTTATCGACATGGCTGACTACCCATAGTCTGCCATAGATTGTTGTTTTCACTGAAGACGCCCTTCCTAAAAGGATGGGCGAGGTCGCGTCTCCGCGGCATTTTGCATTGCAACTATTCGTTTCCGAGTGAGGTTCGTCATGAGCAATTCGAACAAAGCCACCCCAGAAGCCATCGAGGCCTGGAAAAAGGCCGCTGCCAAACAATCGCCAGAAGGTGATCTGAGCCGCCTGGACTGGCATACCCCCGAAGGCCTGACGGTCAAACCTCTTTACACAAAGGCGGACACCGAGAATCTGCAGCACACCGACACGCTGCCGGGCTTTGCCCCGTTCCTGCGCGGTCCACAGCCGACGATGTATGCCGTGAAGCCTTGGACAATACGCCAGTACGCTGGCTTCTCGACGGCTGAGGCGTCCAACGCCTTCTACCGCAAGGCGCTGGCGGCCGGTGGCCAGGGCGTTTCGGTCGCCTTCGATCTGGCGACGCACCGCGGTTATGACTCGGACAACGCCCGCGTGGTCGGCGATGTCGGTAAAGCCGGCGTGGCCATCGACTCCGTCGAGGATATGAAGATCCTGTTCGACGGTATTCCGCTCGACAAGATCTCCGTCTCGATGACCATGAATGGCGCCGTGCTGCCGATTCTGGCTGGCTACATCGTGGCTGCCGAAGAGCAAGGCGTTTCGCAGGACAAGCTGTCCGGCACGATCCAGAACGATATTCTCAAAGAGTTCATGGTTCGTAACACCTATATTTATCCGCCGACCCCGTCGATGAAGATTATTTCGGACATCTTCGGCTACACGGCGCAGCACATGCCGAAATTCAACTCGATTTCGATCTCGGGCTATCACATTCAGGAAGCCGGTGCGAACCAGGCCATCGAACTGGCCTTTACGCTGGCCGATGGTCGCGAGTACGTGCGCACAGGCATTGCTTCGGGTCTGGACGTCGATGCCTTCGCCGGTCGTCTATCGTTCTTCTGGGCCGTCGGCATGAATTTCTATCTGGAAATCGCCAAGATGCGCGCCGCCCGTCTGCTGTGGCACCGCGTGATGAGTGAGTTCAACCCGAAGAGCGCCAAATCGCTGATGCTGCGTACCCACTCGCAGACATCAGGCTGGTCGCTGACCGAGCAGGATCCGTACAACAACGTCGTGCGTACCACGATCGAGGCGCTGGCTGCCGTGTTTGGTGGCACGCAGTCATTGCATACCAATGCGCTCGACGAAGCCATTGCGCTGCCAACCGAGTTCTCGGCCCGTATCGCCCGTAACACGCAGCTGATCATTCAGGAAGAAACCCACATCACCAACGTGATCGATCCGTGGGCCGGTTCCTACATGATGGAAAAGCTGACGCAGGACATGGCCGACAAGGCCTGGGCCATCATGGAAGAAATCGAGGCCATGGGCGGCATGACCAAGGCTGTGGAATCAGGCTGGGCCAAGATGCAGGTCGAAACCTGCGCCGCCGAAAAACAGGCGCGCATCGACTCGGGCAAGGACGTCATTGTCGGCGTCAACAAATACAAACTGGCCCAGGAAGACGACATCGACATTCTCGATATCGACAACCACGCGGTGCGCGAAGCACAGGTTGCCCGTCTGCAGAAGATCCGCGCAACGCGCGATAGCAAGGCCGTTGAAGCCGCATTGAACGCGCTCACCGAATGCGCCAAGACCGGTCAGGGCAACCTGCTGGATCTGGCCGTCAAGGCCGTCCGCCTGCGCGCCACCGTCGGTGAAGTATCCGATGCGCTGGAAAAGATCTTCGGTCGTTTCCGCGCGAACAACCAAACCATTTCGGGTGTGTATGGAGGCGTTGTGCAAGGTCAGGATAGCTGGGAAGAAATCAAGCAGGACATCGAAAAATTCGTTAAAGAACAAGGTCGTCGGCCGCGCATCATGATCGCCAAACTGGGTCAGGATGGTCATGACCGCGGCGCCAAAGTCGTTGCCACGGCATTCGCCGATCTAGGCTTCGACATCGATATGGGCCCGCTGTTCCAGACGCCAGAAGAAGCCGCCCGCCAAGCCATTGAAAACGACGTCCACGCGATTGGCGTCTCTTCGCTGGCTGCTGGCCACAAGACGTTGCTGCCAGCACTGGTTAAAGCGCTCGAGGATCAGGGCTCGGACGACATCATCGTCTTTGCCGGTGGCGTGATTCCGGCCCAGGATTACGACACGCTCTACAAGGCGGGCGCCAAGGCCATCTTCGGTCCGGGCACCCGCATTGAAGATTCGGCGCGCACCGTGCTGGCCGAGATCCGCAAGGCTCAAGCCAAATAGGCCCCAACACAGCGTATGAACGCGCCAGCGTATACCGCACCTGCGGAAGCCACCATGCTCACCGACGCCGATCAGGCGCTGGTGAACGGCGTGCTCGCGGGCGAACGCCGTGCGCTGGCCAAAGCCATCACACTGATCGAATCGACTCGGGACGATCATCAGGTTCGAGCACAACAGGTGCTTAACGCGCTGTTGCCGAAAACCGGCAACGCCATCCGCATCGGTATTTCTGGCGTCCCTGGTGCCGGTAAATCGACCTTCATCGAAGCGCTGGGCATGTGGCTCATCAAGCAAGGCCACAAACTCGCCGTGCTCGCGGTCGACCCTTCGTCTAGCGTCTCGGGCGGTTCGATTCTGGGCGACAAGACGCGCATGGAACAGTTATCGGCGCGTGAAGAAGCCTTCATCCGCCCGAGCCCGTCGTCAGGGTCGCTCGGTGGTGTCGCCGAAAAAACCCGCGAAGCCATGCTGCTCTGTGAAGCTTCGGGTTACGACGTCATCATCATTGAGACGGTCGGCGTTGGCCAGTCGGAAACAACCGTTGCCGGCATGGTCGATATGTTCTGTCTGCTGCAATTGCCGAACGCAGGTGATGATCTGCAGGCCATCAAAAAGGGCATCGTCGAAATCGCCGACCTCGTGATCATTAATAAAGCCGATATCGATCCGCGGGCTGCGGCAGTCACTGCGGCCCAATGGAAAAACGCCCTGACGCTGCTGCGCCCGACCAGCCCGAACTGGCAGCCGCCGGTCATCGCGCTAAGCGCCCTGCACCACGAGGGGATCGAAAAATTCTGGGAAGCGATCGACAATTACCGTAAGGCCTTGGTGCCAACCGGTGAGTTTGATGCGCGCCGCCGCCATCAGGCACAAGCCTGGATGTGGAGCCTGATCGATTCGGGTCTGCGCCGCGCCTTTCACGCCAACCCGACCGTGCTCAGTAGCCTGCCCGCCATACGCCAGGCGGTGGATACAGCACGCCAGACACCGGCCTCGGCCGCGCGTCAGCTACTCGGCGCCTTTTTAGGCACACCTTTTGCTCAAACATCGCCAACGACCAGCGGTCTTGGCACGTAACCGGATATCACCTGAGGAGTCCCACTATGCATGACATCGTTCATCAGCTCGAACAGAAGCGCGAACAGGCGCGTCTGGGCGGCGGCCAGAAGCGTATCGACGCACAGCATGCCAAAGGCAAACTGACCGCCCGCGAACGCATCGATCTGTTCCTGGATCCGGATTCGTTCGAAGAGTGGGATATGTTCAAGGAACACCGCTGCACCGATTTCGGTATGGAGAAACAATCCCTGCCGGGTGATGGCGTCGTGACTGGCTACGGCACCGTCAATGGCCGTCTGGTCTTCGTGTTTTCGCAGGACTTCACCGTGCTGGGCGGTTCGCTGTCGGAAACGCATGCTGAAAAAATCTGCAAGATCATGGATCAAGCCATGAAGGTCGGCGCGCCGGTCATCGGCCTGAACGACTCAGGTGGCGCCCGTATTCAGGAAGGCGTTGCCGCGTTGGGCGGTTATGCCGAAGTATTCCAGCGCAACGTCATGGCCTCGGGCGTGATCCCGCAGATCTCGATGATCATGGGCCCCTGCGCCGGTGGTGCTGTGTACTCACCGTCGATGACCGACTTCATCTTTATGGTGAAAGATAGCTCGTACATGTTCGTGACCGGTCCGGAAGTGGTGAAGACCGTGACGCACGAAGAAGTGACCGCCGAAGAACTCGGTGGCGCCGTGACGCATACTAGCAAGTCGGGCGTGGCCGATCTGGCCTTCGAAAACGATGTCGAGGCGCTGATGATGCTGCGTCGCCTGATCAACTTCCTGCCGTCGAGCAACAAAGAGAAACCACCGGTTCAGCCCACACTGGACAGCGCCGACCGTCTGGACTTCTCGCTCGACACGCTGGTGCCGGCTAACCCGAACCAGCCGTACGACATGAAGGAACTGATCATCAAGACTGTGGATGACTGTGACTTCTTCGAGATTCAACCGGATTACGCCAAGAACATCATCGTTGGCTTCGGCCGCATGGAAGGCCGTACTGTGGGTATCGTGGCCAACCAGCCGCTGGTGCTGGCCGGTTGCCTGGACATCAAGTCGTCGATCAAAGCTGCCCGTTTCGTGCGCTTCTGCGATGCCTTCAATATTCCCGTCGTGACTTTCGTTGACGTGCCGGGCTTCATGCCGGGCACCTCGCAGGAATACGGCGGCATCATCAAGCATGGCGCCAAGCTGCTCTATGCGTATGCTGAATGTACTGTGCCGAAGGTCACTGTGATCACCCGTAAGGCCTACGGCGGTGCCTATGACGTGATGAGTTCGAAGCACCTGCGTGGCGACGTCAACTTCGCCTGGCCATCGGCTGAAATCGCCGTGATGGGGCCGAAGGGCGCTGTGGAAATTATTTTCCGCGAAGAGAAAAACGACCCGTCCAAGCTGGCCGAGCGCGAAGCGGAGTACAAGGCCAAGTTTGCCAACCCGTTCGTGGCGGGCGCCCGTGGCTTTATCGACGACGTGATCATGCCGAGCGAAACCCGCAAGCGCATTTGCCGTTCGCTGGCGATGTTGAAGGATAAGGATGTCACCAACCCGTGGCGCAAGCACGGCAACATCCCGCTCTGATCGCAAACCCAATTACCGAAATCTGAGGCTTTCTCATGTTCAAGAAAATTCTGATTGCTAACCGGGGCGAAATCGCCTGCCGTGTTATCAAGACCGCCCGCAAGATGGGCATCAAAACGGTTGCCGTGTATTCCGAAGCCGATGCTTCCGCACGCCACGTCGAGCTGGCCGACGAAGCCGTCTGCATCGGCCCGGCCGCTTCGAAAGAATCGTACCTGGTCATCGACAAGATCATCGCGGCCTGCAAGCAGACCGGCGCTGAAGCGGTGCACCCGGGTTACGGCTTCCTCTCGGAAAACGCCGAATTCGGTAAAAAGCTCGAGGCCAACGGCATCGTCTTTATTGGTCCGAAGGTCTACGCCCTCGAATCGATGGGTGACAAGATCGCCTCGAAGAAACTGGCCAACGAAGCCAAGGTCAACACCATTCCGGGTTACAACGATCCAATCGACACGCCGGAACAAGCCGTGGAAATTGCCAAGGGGATTGGCTACCCCGTCATGATCAAGGCCTCGGCCGGCGGTGGCGGCAAGGGTCTGCGCGTTGCTTTCGACGACAAGGAAGCTTACGAAGGTTTTGCGTCGTGTAAGAACGAAGCCAAGAACGCCTTCGGCGACGACCGTGTCTTCATCGAAAAATTCGTCGAAGAACCACGCCACATTGAAATCCAGGTGCTGGGCGACTCGCACGGCAACGTGGTGTACCTGAACGAGCGCGACTGCTCGATCCAGCGTCGTCATCAGAAGGTGATTGAAGAGGCACCGTCACCCTTTATCGACCCGGCAACGCGTAAGGCCATGGGTGAACAGGCTGTGGCGCTGGCCAAGGCGGTGCAATACCAGTCGGCTGGGACCGTTGAATTCGTAGTCGGCAAGGACAAGTCGTTCTACTTCCTTGAGATGAACACCCGCCTTCAGGTAGAGCACCCGGTGACTGAGCTGATCACCGGTCTTGATCTCGTCGAGCAGATGATTCGCGTTGCCGCCGGTGAGAAACTGTCGTTCACGCAAGACGATGTCCAGCTTAATGGCTGGGCTATGGAATGCCGTATCAATGCCGAAGACCCGTTCCGCGGCTTCCTGCCGTCGACCGGCCGTCTGGTCAAGTTTGCACCCCCGGAAGAAGTGCCGGGCCAGGTGCGTGTGGATACCGGCGTGTACGAAGGCGGCGAGATCTCGATGTACTACGACTCGATGATTGCCAAGCTGATCGTCCATGGCGCCACGCGTGAACAGGCGATTGAGCGCATGCGCGATGCACTGAATAATTTTGTCATCCGCGGCATTTCGTCGAACATTCCCTTCCAGGCAGCGCTGATGCAACACCCGCGCTTCCAGGCCGGTAACTTCACAACCGCCTTTATCGCTGAAGAGTACCCGAAGGGCTTTAATGCCAGCGATGTGCCGCATGATGATCCGGCACTCCTGCTGGCTGTCGCTGCATTCGTGCACCGCTGCTATGTCGACTGCGCCGCCAAGGTCAGCGGTCAGCTGCCTGGCCACGAGCTGCAGGTTGGCAATGAGTGGGTGGTTGTCCGTAATGGCGAACAACACTCGGTAACCGTCCTCCCTGCAGAAGGCGGTTACGATGTTATGTACAAGGGCGAAACGCTTAAGATCCGTTCAGGATGGAATCTGGGTGAACCGCTGTTCACCGGCACGGTCAATGGTGAGCCATTCACTATGCAGGTCGAACGGCACAAACTGGCCTATCGTCTGTTCCACTGGGGCACCCAGGCCAACCTCACGGTGCTGCGCGCCCGCGCTGCTGAGTTGTTGGCTCTGATGCCGGAGAAGGCTGCGCCGGATATGTCGAAGTTCCTGCTGTCGCCGATGCCGGGTCTGTTGCGCGAAGTCGCCGTCAAGGTCGGCCAGGACGTGAAGGCCGGCGAGAAGCTTGCGGTGATCGAGGCCATGAAGATGGAAAACATCCTCAAGGCCGAACAGGATGGCAAGGTGAAGAAGGTCTCGGCCGCCGCTGGCGAATCGCTGTCGGTGGATCAGATCATCATCGAGTTTGAATGA
>VEQK01000018.1 GCA_018883265.1 Rhodocyclaceae bacterium
TTTATCTAAGCCCGGATTCTTGCCGGGTTGCTGAAGGAGCAGACATGCGTCGTCGCGTCGTCGTCACAGGATTGGGCGTCATCAGCCCGGTAGGTAACACCGTCACGGAAGCCTGGGATAACCTGGTCGCCGGTAAGAGCGGCATTACGGCAGTGACACGCTTTGACTGCAGCACGTTCCCGACGCGTATCGCCGGCGAAGTCAAAGGCTTCAATGTGGCCGACTACATGTCAGCCAAAGAAGCGCGCCGCATGGATACCTTTATTCACTACGGCATGGCTGCCGGCATCCAGGCTATCCGCGATGCGGGCCTGGCCGAGCAACCGGCCAACGCCGAGCGTATCGGTGTGTGCGTGGGTTCGGGCATCGGCGGTCTGCCGATGATCGAAGATACCAAGGCAACCTACGATGCTGCCGGCGTCCGCAAGATTTCACCATTTTTCGTGCCGGGCTCGATCATCAACATGATCTCGGGCAACCTGTCGATCATGTACGGCTTTAAAGGCCCGAATATCGCCACCGTCACGGCCTGTACGACCGGTCTGCACGCTATTGGTATGGCGGGCCGCATGATCGAGTACGGTGACGCCGACATCATGATCGCCGGTGGTGCAGAATCGACCATTTCGCCGCTGGGACTGGGCGGTTTCTGTGCCGCCCGTGCGCTGTCCGAGCGTAACGATGATCCGGCCACCGCTAGCCGCCCCTGGGACAAAGACCGCGATGGCTTCGTGCTGGGCGAGGGTGCCGGGGTGCTGGTCCTCGAAGAATACGAACATGCCAAAGCGCGTGGCGCCAAGATCTACGCCGAGCTGGGCGGTTTCGGCATGAGTGGTGACGCGTATCACATGACCGCACCCGATACCGATGGCCCGAAGCGCAGTATGGCGGCCGCACTCAAGAATGCTGGCGTCAATACGGGCGATGTCCAGTACCTGAACGCTCATGGTACGTCGACACCACTGGGTGACAAGAATGAAACCGAGGCCATCAAGCTGCTGTTCGGTGCTGATGCCAAGAACCTGGTCGTCAACTCGACCAAGTCGATGACCGGCCACCTGCTGGGTGGCGCCGGTGGTCTGGAGTCGGTCTTTACCGTACTGGCCGTGCACAACCAGATTTCACCGCCGACCATTAACATCTTCAATCAGGATCCGGAGTGTGATCTCGATTACTGTGCCAATACGGCCCGTGAGATGAAGATCGATGTGGCCCTGAAAAACAACTTCGGCTTCGGCGGTACGAATGGCTCGCTGGTTTTCAAGCGCGTCTGAACCCCATGATTCCGCGCCGGTTTGAGATCCGGCCGATTGCATCACGCCGCCTCCGGGCGGCGTTGCTTTTGGTCTACGTTCTTGGGCTGATCAGTCTCTGGCAAACCCGTTTTAACGGGGTTGAACTCATCGTTGCGGTTGCGGCCTTAACGACTATTTTTGCAGATGCCTGGCGACGCTGTAAGGTAGCGGTGGTGCCACTGGTTTTTAGCTTTAAGCCCCTGGCCTCTTATGAGATCGATCTGCAACTGCAGGAAATCGAACTCGTCTGTACTCGCGCCAGTGTCTATCCGTGGCTGGTAGTGCTGCAGTTCAGCGCACCTCATGGAATGAGCGCCCACGGGCCTAAACGGACGGTGGTGCTGTTGCGGGATAGTCTGGTGAATTCAAAGCCGGACCATTGGCGCCAATTACTGATCTGGTCGCGCCTGGCCAGACGCCAGCTTGCCAACCGTTAATCACTCAGCCGCGTTTGCGTAAGACGGTGTTTTTTGCCTGTTTCAGGGTCTCGGGAAAGTCCCGTGAGTAGTGCAGGCCACGGCTTTCTTTGCGACGCAGCGCAGAGCGGACAATCAGATCCGCAGTCTGTACCAGGTTGCGCAACTCCAGAAGATCGTGGCTGATGCGGAAATTGGCATAGAACTCGTCGATCTCCCGGATCAGCAGACGAATCCGGTGCTGGGCCCTTAGCAGGCGTTTAGTAGTCCTGACGATCCCCACGTAGTCCCACATGAAACGGCGTAACTCATCCCAGTTGTGGGCGATCACGATTTCTTCATCCGCATCGGTCACCCGGCTCTCATCCCATAAGGGCAGATCTTCGGGGATCGGCCGTGGGTTGGCGATGATGTCGTCTGAAGCAGCGCGCGCATAAACCAGGCATTCCAGCAGCGAGTTCGAGGCCAGGCGGTTTGCACCATGGAGACCGCTACATGTCACTTCACCTGCGGCATAGAGAGCGGCAATATCGGTTCGGGCACGTTGATTGACGACGACACCGCCGCAGGTGTAGTGCGCCGCAGGCACGACGGGAATCGGTTCCCGCGTGATGTCGATGCCCAACTGTCGGCAGCGTTCGTAGATGGTCGGAAAATGGGTTTTTACGAAATCGGGTGACTGATGGCTGATGTCGAGATAGACACACTCCAAGCCATGACGCTTCATTTCCGCATCAATGGCGCGGGCTACGATATCGCGCGGTGCGAGTTCAGCCCGGGGGTCATAGTCGTCCATGAACCGTGTGCCGTCCGGACGCTTGAGCAGACCACCTTCGCCGCGGACCGCCTCGCTGATCAGGAAGGACTTTTCCTTCGGGTGATACAGACAGGTGGGATGAAACTGGATGAACTCCATGTTGGCGACACGACAACCGGCGCGCCAGGCCATGGCAATACCATCTCCCGTCGAGGTATCGGGATTCGTCGTGTACAGATACACCTTGCCGGCGCCGCCGGTAGCAAGCAGCGTATGCGCCGCCGCCATGGTGTGAACCCGACCGGTCGTGCTGTCGAGGACATAGGCACCGAGACAACGGTTGGCGCGCGTAAACCGATGGCGGCCGATTTTTTTAGAGGTAATGAGATCGACCACAATATGGTCTTCCATTACGGTAATGTTCGGATGACCGAGCAGCTGCGGTGTTAGTGTTGCCTGTACAGCGGCACCGGTTGCATCGTCCACATGAATGACCCGGCGATGGCTGTGGCCCCCTTCGCGCGTCAGATGGTATTTGTTGTCTTCGCGGGTAAAGGGAACGCCCCGATCAATTAGCCACTGCACGGCTTCAGCCGCATGTTCTAGGGCAAAGCGGGTCGCGGCTAGATCGTTCAAATGTACGCCGGCGTTCAGGGTATCCGCAATGTGGTTCTCAATGGAATCCGTACTATCAAGTACGGCGGCGATGCCACCCTGTGCCCAACCTGAGGCAGAATCTGTGACGGCACGTTTGCTGACCAGGCCGACCTTCAACCCCGCATCCGCAAGACACAACGCCGCGCTTTGTCCGGCAAGCCCACTGCCGATGACGAGCACGTCAAACTGGGATCGGATTGAGGACAGGGAAGCTGTTGAATTCAAGATGGTTGACCGGCGACGTGCCGGACTCTGTTATATAGTGGGCATTCTACAAGCATCCTGACGCCTTGCTGCAACAGGATAGCGTTATGACAGTTCATGCATTGATACGGAGTTTGTTTGTCGACCCATGTCGCCGGTCCCGCTAAAGCCAGAGGACAAGAATCGCGTGCCGAAATGGCGCTACTCGATGCTGCGCGATCGGGCGATCGGCATGCCTTCGAGGCGCTGGTGTTGCCTTGTCAGGCAGGCATCCTGCGCTGGCTGGGACGACTTACGCAGGACCGGGCAGCCGCTGAAGAGCTTTTTCAGGAAAGCCTATTCAAAGCCTATGTCTCGATAGAGGGCTTTCGGGGAGAGGCCAGTTTTGCCACCTGGTTATCCCGTATTGCGCGTAACACCTATCTGGCCTGGCGCAAAAACCAGCAACAGCGTCCGGATAACGTCCCGATCAGCACGGGAGATGACGAAATTGACCCGGCACTGGATATCGTCAACGGTTGGACAGATCAGCCGACGCCGGAAGAGCAGTTATGGCAGCAAGAACTGGCTAACGCTATCAGCAAGTCACTGGATGCACTGCCCGCCGCACTTCGCGATGCTTTCGAACAACGCGAGCAGGGGGGCTTGAGTTATGCCCAAATCGCCCAAAATCAGCAAGTACCGGTTGGTACTGTCCGGTCGAGAATTCATCGCGCTCGGGAGGCCATCGCCCACGACCTTAAACCGTTAATGGAAGACGCATGACTGACCCACATTCACTGCAGAGAACGAAACCTGTAACGGATTCTATTCTGGCGTCCGAAAATGAGAGCTGGGTATCGGCATTCTTTGATGGCGAGGCAATGCTGAGCGAACAAGGCGGCTGGACCGAAGCAATCCAGAACCGCCTTTATTACTACACCATTACCCGCCAGGTGCTGCGTGGCGAACCGATGGGCCAGGCTCCGGAGCGGCGCGCTCTATTACAAAGAACTGCCTGGACAGCGTTCTGGGCCAGAATCGATGCGATCTAAGCAATTTATAAGACATGCATAGGCTTTTTATCGTAGGATTCGCCCATGGCTGATCGTGTCGCTGCCGTTGGACAAAGACTAGAGGGCCCGGAAGGGTTGGCGCTCGTTCGTCTGGATTTTGAGATCAATGGTGGCTGCGGTCGTTGTAGCGAGCAGGGCGGTTGTGGTGGTGTAAGTCTGGCGCAACCTTTATGCACCCGACCAAAGTCCATAGTGGTCACCGATTCGATCGGCCTTGGTGTGGGCGACAAGGTCCGCGTGGCTATACCCGACCAGTCACTGTCCCGGGGGATAACACGCACCTATGTGGTGCCGTTGGCGTTTTTCTTTTTAGGGAGCTTCTTGGGTGCGGCACTTTTGCCAGATCTATCGCCGGCACAATGGCAGATTACGCGAGATATCGGCGCCATGGCCGGTGCGGGCATGGGTCTGATTGCTGCCTGGATCCAGCTCAATCTCTCGCAACGAAGTTCACCCATTGCTACCCCCCGCATTCTTGAACGCCTTTGAAATATTCATGATGAACTCTGGTCGCCTGTTCCGCCTAACGCATCTGCTGATGGTCTCGATGTTTATCGGACTGATGCCATACACCGCTTTCGCTCAAAGCCGGGTTTTCCCTGACTTTGTCGAGCTGGCAGAAAAACAGTCCCCGTCGGTCGTCAACATCAGTACAGTGCAGAACGGTCGTAGCAAAAGCGCTGCGAATGGTTTTCCTATGGACCCGAGCGATCCTGCTTTTGAAATCTTCCGACGTTTCTTCCCGCAACCGCCGGGTGGTATGCAGCAGGCTCCGGAGAATCGATCGCTGGGTTCCGGTTTCATTATCAGCGCTGACGGCTACGTCATGACCAACGCCCACGTCATTGACGGCGCGGACGAAGTTAACGTCAAACTCCTCGACAAACGCGAGTTCCGTGCACGGGTTATCGGCGCCGACAAGCGGACGGATGTGGCGCTGCTCAAGATCGATGCCAATAGTCTGCCTGTGGTGCGTCTCGGTGACTCCAGTCAACTCAAACCGGGAGAATGGGTGGTCGCCATCGGCAGCCCCTTCGGCTTCGAGCACTCGGTCACGGCCGGTATTGTCAGCGCCAAGGGGCGTGCATTGCCCCAGGAAAACTACGTCCCCTTCATTCAGACTGATGTCGCCATCAACCCGGGTAACTCGGGAGGGCCACTCTTCAACCTGAGGGGTGAAGTGGTCGGTATCAATTCCCAGATTTTCAGCCGTTCCGGCGGTTTTATGGGGATCTCCTTTGCAATCCCCATTGATCTGGCCATGGACATCCAGCAACAGTTGCGCACGCGCGGTCGCGCCAGTCACGGACGCATGGGTGTCTCCATCCAGGAGGTGACCCGAGAGATGGCCGAATCCTTTGGCTTGCCCAAAGCAGGGGGAGCACTGGTCAACAGCATCGAACCGAATGGCCCGGCTGCCCGGGCAGGGATTGAGCCCGGTGACGTGATTTTACGTTTCGACGGCAAGCCGGTGACAACTTCCAGCGACCTGCCACGCATGGTCGGACTGATGAAACCGGGAACCCGGGCCACCGTTGACCTATGGCGCAAGGGGCAGATGCGTAACGTGATGGTAACGATTGGTGAATTCCAGGACGAACGTCAGGCTGTCAACGGTAAGCAGGCACCACGTTCGGCCGCAGAAGCGACCAACAACCGGCTTGGCATTGCTGTTTCCGATCTCAGCCCCGAGCAGAAGCAGCAGCTCAGAGTAAATACCGGCATCATGGTGGTTGATGTCCGTCCCGGCGGGCGCATCGATCTGCGTCCCGGGGATGTCATTCTGGCGATTGCCGCCCGGGGAGAAACCCAGGATATCCGATCCGTACAGCAGTTCAACCAGCTGATGAATATGTTGGAAAACCGAACTGCCGGGACGCTACTGATTCGCCGCTCAAACGTCCAGATCTTCGTGCCGATTCCTCAAGGACAAGCCGGACCGCGCTGATAGATGCGCTGCGAGATGGGCGTCCGGCGATAGCGTTGATCCGGTAGAATAGCGGGTTGACTGGCGCCAGGTGTGCCAAAACGCATTTTTTACCGGCCACTGGCCGGAAAACGGATTTTTCTTGAAGCACATTCGCAATTTTTCCATCATTGCCCACATCGACCACGGGAAATCGACCCTGGCCGACCGTTTGATTCATCGCTGCGGCGGCCTGTCCGACCGTGAAATGGAAGCCCAGGTGCTTGATTCGATGGATATCGAAAAAGAGCGGGGAATTACGATCAAGGCGCAGACAGCCGCGCTCGACTACAAGGCAAAAGACGGACAAACCTATCGTCTGAATCTGATCGACACACCGGGGCACGTGGATTTCTCGTATGAGGTTTCCCGTTCACTCTCTGCTTGTGAAGGGGCTTTACTGGTCGTTGATGCATCACAGGGGGTTGAAGCCCAGACGGTGGCCAACTGTTATACCGCCCTCGACCTCGGCGTCGAAGTCGTGCCGGTGCTGAACAAGATCGATCTGCCATCGGCCAACCCGGACAATGCCCGCGCCGAAATCGAAGACGTCATCGGCATCGATGCCACCGAGGCCGTGGAGGCCAGCGCCAAGACCGGTATTGGCATCGACGATATTCTCGAGCAGGTGGTCGCCAAGATCCCGCCGCCGGAGGGCGATCCGGATGCGCCGCTCAAAGCACTGATTGTCGACTCGTGGTTTGATAACTATGTGGGCGTGGTGATGCTGGTGCGCGTCATTGATGGCACCCTGAAACCCAAGGACAAAATGCGTCTAATGTCGACCGGCGCCACCCACCTCTGTGAGCAGGTCGGTATCTTCACGCCAAAATCGAAGCCGCAACCGCAACTGTCGGCAGGCGAGGTCGGTTTTATCATCTCGGGCATCAAGGAGCTCAAAGCGGCGCGGGTCGGGGATACGATTACGTTGGCCGATCGGCCGGCAGATACGCCGCTGGAAGGCTTCAAGGAAATCAAGCCGCAGGTCTTTGCCGGTCTGTACCCGGTCGAACCGAACGAATACGAACAGTTGCGTGACTCGCTTGAGAAGCTGCAACTGAATGACGCCGCCCTGCAGTTCGAGCCCGAAGTCTCCCAGGCGCTGGGCTTCGGTTTCCGCTGCGGTTTCCTGGGCTTGTTGCACATGGAGATTGTGCAGGAGCGTCTGGAACGCGAGTTCGACATGGACCTCATCACCACTGCGCCAACGGTGGTTTACGAGGTCGGCCTGCGCAATGGCGAACAGATCATTGTAGAAAACCCGTCGCGTCTGCCGGATATCGGCAAGATCGAAGAGATCCGTGAACCGATAATCACGGCCTTTATTTTCCTGCCGCAGGATTATGTCGGGTCGGTGATTACTTTATGTAATCAGAAGCGTGGTTCGCAAATCGACATGCGTTATCACGGCCGTCAGGTGCAGATGATTTACGAGCTACCGCTGTCGGAAGTGGTGTTCGACTTTTTTGACAAATTGAAATCAGTGTCGCGTGGTTATGCCTCGCTTGATTACGAATTCAAGGAGTACCGGCCGGCCGACATGGTCAAGCTGGATGTGCTGATTAATGGTGACAAGGTCGATGCGCTTTCTCTGATCGTGCACCGCTCCAGCTCGGTGTACCGCGGCCGCGAGCTGGTGAGCAAGATGCGTGAACTGATTCCGCGCCAGATGTATGACGTGGCGATCCAGGCAGCGCTGGGCGCACAGATCATTGCCCGCGAGACAGTGAAGGCCATGCGCAAGGACGTGCTGGCCAAGTGTTACGGCGGCGATATCTCGCGGAAGAAGAAGCTGCTCGAGAAGCAGAAGGCCGGCAAGAAGCGCATGAAGCAGATCGGTTCGGTGGAAGTGCCGCAGGAGGCTTTCCTTGCGGTGCTGCGAGTTGATGGAAAATAAGGATGGCAAATAACTTGACGGTAAGTAATCCAGCGTACGGAACGATTGAATGAATTTTGCACTGATTCTATTTCTGGTCACCCTTGCCACCGGTATTCTGTGGCTGATCGATGTACTGTATGCCCGCAAGCTGCGTGCGCCCGGCGCCAAGAACCCGATTTGGGTGGAGTGGGGCGCCAGCCTGTTTCCGGTCATCCTGGCTGTCTTTGCGCTGCGATCGTTTGTTGTCGAACCCTTCAAGATTCCCTCCGGCTCGATGATTCCGACGCTGCAGGTCGGTGACTATATTCTCGTCAATAAGTTCACCTATGGGCTGAGGCTTCCGATCATCGGCACCGAAATTGTCGGTGGTAAAGCGGTGGCCCGCGGTGATGTTGTGGTTTTCCGCTACCCCCCGGAGCCGAATGTCGATTACATCAAACGGGTGATCGGCCTGCCCGGCGACACCGTCAGCTACCAGAGCAAACAGCTGAGCATTAATGGCGTTCCGGTACCACGCAAGGCAGAAACCGACTATCTGCATACGGATCGTATGTACGCCTCCCAAATGTATCGGGAGACGCTGGGTGAAGTGACTTATGACACGCTCAACGATGGTGATGCCCCGGCTTTTGTGCCCGATGTCGTCCGATTTCCGTATCGCGACCAGTGTCGATATGACAATACCGGCTTTGTCTGCAAAGTACCCGAAGGTAACTATTTCGTGATGGGCGACAATCGCGACAACAGTAAGGATAGTCGCGTCTGGGGCTTCGTGCCGGATGCCAATATTGTCGGGAAAGCCTTCTTCATCTGGTTCCACTGGGGCGATCTCGGTCGCATCGGTTCCTTCCGTTAATCCGCCCTCATGAACGCGTCAGCCCTGAGCCCGCTCGCCGATCTCGAATCACAGATCCAGTACCGGTTTAAAGACCGGTCGCTGCTTGAGCAGGCGATGACGCACCGCAGTTATGGCCGCTCGCATTACGAACGCCTGGAGTTTCTGGGTGATGCCATCCTCAATGCCGTCGTGGCCGACGGACTGTATCAGGTCTTTCCGGAACTGCCCGAAGGGGACCTTTCGCGACTTCGCGCCAATCTGGTCTGTCAGGAACAGCTGGTATCAGTTGCCGAAGACCTCGGATTGAGCCGCTACCTGCGATTGGGCGAGGGTGAACTCAAAAGTGGCGGACAGAACCGACCTTCCATACTGGCAGATACCGTCGAATCGCTTTACGGTGCCTTGTGGCGCGATGGCGGTTTTGCAGCCGCCCAGCAAGTGATTCTGATGGGTTTTACTGCACGGATTGCGGCAATTGATCTCAAGCGCCTGCCATCCGCCAAGGACGCCAAGACGCGTCTGCAGGAATGGCTGCAAGCGCGCCGTTGCGACTTGCCAACCTATGATGTGCTAAACATTAGCGGTGCCGCCCATGCCCAAACCTTTGATGTCCTGTGTCATGTACCGGCGTTCTCTGTTGAAGGCCGGGGTACCGGTGTCACCCGTCGCGCCGCCGAACAACAAGCTGCCGAACTGGCCTTTCAGCAGCTTGAATCACTGCCCGCGCCCACCGGAAAGAAGAGCAGCGCATGAGCGAGATTAACCTCGATGCTTTTTTCGGTGGGGGCGAACAATCCGCGGATGTCCGGCATCCTGCCGGGCTGGTTGCATTGGTCGGCCGGCCAAATGTCGGCAAATCGACCTTGCTGAACCGCTTGATCGGAGAAAAGCTCAGCATTACCTCGCGCAAGGCACAGACGACACGCCACCGCATCATGGGTGTGCGCACGGATGACAATGCCCAGTATGTCTTCGTGGATACGCCGGGCTTTCAGACCAAACATAGCTCGGCCCTTAACCGCACCATGAATCGTGGGGTCACGCAGGCGCTACAGGAAGTGGATGTGATCTGCCTGGTCATTGAAGCGGATCGTTTTGGTGAACAGGATCGCAAGGTCGTGGCACTCCTGCCAGATGACAAGCCCGTGATTCTGGTAATCAACAAGATTGATCAGCTGAAGGACAAGACAGCGCTGCTACCCTTCATTGCCAGGATGGCCGAGGTGCGCGACTGGGCTGCGGTGGTCCCGGTGAGCGCCGAAAAGGGTACACAGGCCGAGGCGCTGCTGGGAGAAATTCGTAAGGCGCTGCCGCATCAGGGTTTTCTTTTTGATGCGGAAACCCTGACGGATCGTAGCGAGCGTTTTCTTGCTGCCGAATACATTCGCGAAAAGCTGTTCCGGCTACTCGGTGATGAACTGCCTTATGCGACAACGGTTGAAGTCGAGAAATTCGAAACCGAGGGCGAGTTGCGTCGCATATTTGCTGCCATCGTTGTCGATCGCGAATCGCATAAACCCATTGTTATCGGTCATGGCGGTGAGACGCTCAAGCGTATTGCATCCGAGGCGCGGCAGGATATGACCCGGTTGTTTGGCGGCACGGTATACCTGGAACTCTGGGTCAAGGTGAAGTCGGGCTGGGCCGATGATGAGCGACTTTTGCGCTCGCTGGGCTACGAATAATCCATACACCCAAACGACTGCCTGTCTGAGCTGCCATGCGCCCGATCAAGGTTGAACGCCAGGCCGCATTCGTGCTGCATACCCGGCCCTACCGGGAGACAAGCCTCGTGCTCGAAGCAATGACGCGGGACTATGGCCGGATCGCGCTGGTGGCTAAAGGTGTTCGCCGACCACGTTCGGCGATGCGCGGCGTGCTCATGGCATTTCAGCCACTGGAAATGACCTGGAGTGGCAAGGGCGAAGTCGTTACGCTGCATCATGCCGAATGGCAGGGTGGTCAACCGCTGCTCGAGGGTAGGGCACTGCTGTGTGCCTACTACCTGAATGAACTGCTGCTCAATCTGTTGCCGCGCGAAGATGCTCACGAGCAGGTCTTTGATCATTACGCGCGGACCCTGCAGGCACTGGCAGCCTCGGCCGCACCGGATGCTGCATTCTTTTCCGGTTGTCTGCGCAGTTTCGAAAAACGACTCCTCTGCGAGCTCGGCTACGGCCTGATGCTGACCCACGATACCTCGGGCAACGCCATTCGCGCCGACTTCCGCTATCTGTACGAAATGGAATCCGGACCCAGGGTTGTGGCGGAATCCCAGGCTGGGGCCGGTACAATAAGCGGACAGACCCTGCTGGATATGGATGCCGAATCCTTTGGCAATCCGGTCAGCCTGGCAGAAAGCAAACAGCTGATGCGCAGTCTGATGGCGTTTTACCTGAACGGGCGGCAACTCCATAGCCGCCGGCTGTTTGAAGACCTGACTGATTTGTGACCTTTCATTATGATTGAACTTGGCGTAAACATTGATCACGTAGCCACCATTCGCCAGGCACGGCGCACCTACGAACCGGATCCGGTGTGGGCGGCCGTGGAGGCGCATCTCGGCGGTGCTGATGGCATTACCGTGCACCTGCGTGAGGACCGTCGCCACATCCAGGATGCCGATGTGCGCAAACTGCGCGACCTGACGCAGATCAAGCTGAATCTGGAAATGGCCGCCACCGATGAAATGGTCGGCATTGCCTGTGAGCTCAAGCCGGAAATGGCGATGCTGGTACCGGAAGGGCGACAGGAAGTCACCACCGAAGGCGGCCTGGATATCGTCGGCCAGGAACGCCGATTGGCCGATATCGTTGTCCGTCTGCATGATGCGGGTATTGTGACCAGCACCTTTATCGATGCCGATCCGGCCCAGGTGGATGCGGCGGCCCGCATCGGCGTCCAGGTCTGTGAAGTGCATACCGGCCCATATGCGCATGCCTTTCATGCAGCCGGCCGTGATGTCGAACGGCCCGCAGTGCAGGCCGAGCTGTTGCGCGTTGCATCGGCCGGCCAGCAGATCCGTGGCCTGGGCATGCGTTTCAACGCCGGCCACGCACTCAACTATTACAATGTCCAGCCCATTGCCGCGTTGCCGGGAATTCGCGAACTGCATATCGGCCATGCGATCATCAGCCGCTCGATCTTTGTCGGCCTGCGCGAAGCCGTCAGTGAGATGAAACGACTCATGCGCGAAGCTGTCAGCCTCAGCTAAGACGACTTGACCACATGATTCACGGCATCGGCACCGACATTGTTTCTGTCCAGCGTATCGGGCAGCTACTGACACGTCATCCGGCGCGCGGTGTCCAGCATTTGCTGCATGCCGATGAAATCGCCGAAGCCGATGCCGCGTCATCGCGTGAACGCTTCGTGGCCAAACGCTTTGCCGCCAAGGAAGCACTGGCCAAAGCCCTGGGCACTGGTCTACGCGCCCCTGTACTGCTACCGGCCATCCGTGTCGAACACGATGCGCTGGGAAAACCATTTTTCAGTTTTGATCCTGCGCTCGATGAATGGGTTCGTCAGCGTTCCCTGCAGATCCATCTCTCGATTTCCGACGAGGTTGATCATGCGCTTGCCTTTGTTGTTGTGGAGACTCTATGAATAGCCCGCTGAATTACGGTCCGCTGATGGTCGACGTTGAGGGCCTGACCCTGACCGAGGCTGATAAGCGTCGTCTGTCGCACCCTCTGGTCGGCGGGGTCATACTGTTCTCGCGAAATTACAAAGATCCGGTGCAGCTCTCTGCGCTGACCCAGGAAATTGCCCAATTGCGCAAGCCGCCGTTGCCCATCACGGTCGACCACGAAGGGGGTAGGGTACAGCGTTTCCGTGAGGGCTTTACCCGTCTGCCGGCGATGCGCGTGTTGGGCGAACTCCATGGCAAAGATCCGGTCGCTGCAGACAACGCGGCCGAGGCCGTGGGTCTGGTGCTGGCTGCAGAATTGCGCGCCCACGGTGTGGATTTCTCCTTTACACCCGTACTGGATCTGGACTGGGGTCGTAGCGGCGTGATCGGGGATCGCAGCTTTTCGAAGGATCCGCAGATCGTGTCCCGTCTGGCAACGGCGCTCATTCGCGGCCTGGCCAAAGGGGGCATGGGCTCGTGTGGCAAGCATTTCCCGGGACATGGCTGGGTTGAAGCCGACTCACACGTGGCGATACCGGTGGACGAACGCAGCATGGCCGAGATCGAAACTGATATGCAGCCGTATCATGAGCTGGCGCTGGATGCGGTGATGCCGGCGCATGTGATTTATCCCGTGCTCGATGAACGCCCCGCAGGCTTCTCGCCGCGCTGGCTCGAAAAGTTACGCCTTGAGTGCCAGTTTGACGGCATCATCTTCAGTGATGACCTGTCGATGGAAGGCGCGAGCGTTGCCGGCAATATCGTCGACCGCGCCAATGCCGCCTGGGATGCCGGCTGTGATGTGCTGCTCGTCTGCAACAAGCCGGACTTTGTCGATCAGTTGATCGCTGAATGGCAACCGGTGGCGCAACCCAAGCGGGCCGCGCGTATTCCGAATCTGCTGGGAGAACCGGGCTTAGGCACCGATAAGCCGCTGACCCGCGCGCAGCTCGATGCCCACCCCGCGTATCAGGCGGCACTGAAGCTGATTCAGACCCTCTGAACACCGCGACCCATCATGACCCACCCCCTGCAGGATCAGGTACGCACGCTGCCTGAGCGGCCGGGGGTGTATCGTTTTCTGGCCGACGATGGCCAGGTGCTCTACGTTGGCAAGGCCCGCAATCTCAAGAGCCGGGTGTCTTCGTACTTTGCCAAAAACCTGAGCAGCCCACGCATTGCGCTGATGGTAAGTAAGGTGGCAACGCTGGAAGTCACACCCACGCCGTCGGAATCCGAAGCGCTGCTGCTCGAGAATCATCTGATCAAGGAACTGGCGCCAAAATACAACATCCTGTTCCGCGATGACAAGTCGTACCCGTACATCCGCCTGACACGCGAAGCCTGGCCCATGATCGGACTGCACCGGGGTTCGCTCTCGGCCAATGCCGATTATTTCGGCCCGTATCCCAACGCATGGTCTGTCCGCGAAGCGGTGCACCTGCTACAGAAAATTTTCCGTTTACGGACCTGTGAACCCACAGTCTTCAATAACCGGACACGGCCGTGTCTGCTCTACCAGATCAAGCGCTGTTCAGGCCCCTGTGTAGGCATGATCAGCGCCACCGACTATGCCGAAGATGTCCGTGCCGCGTCGATGTTTCTGCAGGGCCGCCATCAGGAAATCATCCAGCGTCTGACCAGCCTCATGGAGCAGGCGGTGGAACGTCTGGCCTTCGAACAGGCTGCCGCATTCCGTGATCAAATCCAGGCCTTGCACGGGGCCCGCGATACCCAGATCATGGATAGCCATCAGGCCGAAGACATCGACATCATTGTTGCTGCAGAGCAGGGTGGTAGCCTGTGTGTCAATCTGGCCATGGTGCGCGGGGGCCGGCATCTGGGTGATCGACCGCAGTTTCCGCAGCATAGTGCCCAGCTCACCGATGCCACCCTGAGCGATGTGCTCTCTGCCTTTATCGAATCGCACTATGCCATGCACCCGGCGCCGGGCAGGGTACTGGTCAACGAACCGGTTGATCCGGCGGTTGTCGAAACGCTCACAGGCATCCTGGGTCGGCCGTTACCGGTGGATCTGCCGCATTTTGCCCAGCACAAGGCCTGGGTGGAACTGGCGATCAACAATGCCGGCCTTGCGCTGACACAACGCAGGCAGATGCAGAATCTGCAGGGCAAACGCCAGCAGTCGTTGCTGCAGGCATTGCAACAAGCCGGTCTGGCCGTTGAACAGCTCGCCCGCATCGAATGCTTTGACATCAGTCACACCCAGGGCGAAGCCACCGTGGCCAGCTGCGTGGTGTGGACGGCCGATGGCAAGGAAAGCGGTGAGGGTGGCGGTATGCGCCGTGCGGATTACCGGCGATACAACATTGCGGGCATTACACCGGGCGATGACTATGCTGCGATCCATCAGGCGGTGTATCGGCGTTATAAACCCAACGAACTGGGAGAAGCCGCGGTGCGCCCTGATCTGCTGCTGATCGATGGCGGTAAAGGGCAGGTGGCCAAGGCCTCGGAAGCGCTCAACGAGTTGGGTCTGGCTGATATTCCGCTGGTCGGCGTGGCCAAAGGGCTGGGGCGCAAGCCCGGGCTGGAGTCACTGGTCTTTGCCGATGGACGCGAGCCCCTCCAGCTCGATCCCGATGACCCGGGACTGCATCTGGTCCAGGAGGTCCGGGATGAGGCGCACCGATTTGCGCTGACCGGGCACCGGGGTCGGCGGCAGAAAGCGCGGATCGGCTCCCGACTAGATGAGATACCCGGTATCGGGCCTAAACGCCGCAAGGCGCTCATGACCTGCTTTGGCAGCGTTGCCGAGATCAAGGTGGCCAGTATCGATGCGATTGCGGCGGTGGCCGGTATGAGCGAAGAATTGGCGCAACGGGTGCACGCCGCCCTACAAGATCGCTGATAATAGCGTCATGATGAATCTGCCGTTGATCCTCACCTGGGCGCGTATTGCCTGCATCCCGCTGCTGATTGTGGCCTATGTGCCCGATGTGCTGCCGCTGGATGCCGATACACGCAATCAGGTTGCGGCCTTACTGTTTATTTTTGCCGCAGTCACCGACTGGCTCGATGGCTATCTGGCGCGTAAATGGAACCAGACATCGAACTTCGGCGCGTTCCTGGACCCGGTGGCCGACAAGCTCATCGTTTCGACCGCCCTGGTGCTGCTGGTGGCCGATGGGCGGGTCAGCGAGCTGGTCACGATCATCATCATAGGCCGGGAGATCACCATCTCGGCCCTGCGTGAATGGATGGCCACCATGGGTAAGCGCAAGAGCGTGGCCGTGAATATGATCGGTAAATTCAAAACGGCCGCACAGCTCGGGGCCATCCCGATGCTGCTTGATGGCAGTTTTGTGGCAGGGCTCGATATGATGTTCTGGGGCACGCTGCTGATCTGGGTGGCCGCAATCCTCACCCTCTGGTCCATGGCCTACTACCTCTATGTGGCCTGGCCGGACCTGAAAGAGGGCAATTAGCGCTGCTTCCCTGATTGGGTCTTGATAAATCGGGGTTGACCTGATCACGCGTTCTCTATATAATTTTGTCCTGTTCGCGGCAGTAGCTCAGTTGGTAGAGCGATACCTTGCCAAGGTATAGGTCGAGAGTTCGAGACTCTTCTGCCGCTCCAGTTTCAATAAAAAGGGAAAGCGACCGCTTTCCCTTTTTAGTCAGAACCTCCGGGTTCTGGCAGCGGCGCGATAGCAAAGCGGTTATGCACCGGATTGCAAATCCGTGTAGGTCGGTTCGACTCCGGCTCGCGCCTCCAGTTTTGCGGCAGTAGCTCAGTTGGTAGAGCGATACCTTGCCAAGGTATAGGTCGAGAGTTCGAGACTCTTCTGCCGCTCCAAAATGAAAGGCCAGTACTTCGGTACTGGCCTTTTTCATGGTTCGCTGATCTTGTGTAACGACCTACACGGATTTGCAATCCGTTGCATACGAACGGGCGGGGCACGGTTCGGCCTGATAGCGTGCCTTTTATTTGAACACTCTTTTTAGCCTCATCCTTTACTTTACATAATATAAATTATGCGTAACTCTAGAACGGCACAGGTGAATCAAATGCCATCAGCACGCCCGTGAACGGATGAACAAACGACAGATGCTTGGCATGCAGTGTCAACCGCGGTGCACGTGACAAGACCGCTGCGTCGGCATACAACGGGTCGCCCAGGATCGTATGACCCAGCGCCATAAGATGCATGCGCAATTGGTGCGACCGACCGGTATAGGGTTCGAGGTCGACTCGCGTCCAGTTTTCGATCTGGTTACGTTCCATCACCTGATAATGCGTTAACGAAGGTTTACCGACCTCGTAGTCGATCTTCTGACGCGGTCGGTTTGGCCAATCAGCAATCAGCGGAATATCGATGCTGCCCTGGTCCTCGGCCATCAGGCCATCGACGATCGCCTCGTAGCGTTTGTTGACCTGACGCTCCCGGAAAGCCTTGCTCAAGCCAGCGCTCATCGCCTGGCCTCGAGCCAGCACCATCAGCCCCGATGTAGGCTCGTCGAGCCTATGAACAACCACAGCATCAGGGTACGCCGGTTTTAGCCGCGCTATGACGCAATCCCATTTTTCGGGTCGGCGTCCCGGTTGCGATAGCAAGCCAGCCGGCTTACAGATCACAATCAGGTCTTCATCGAGATGAATAATCTGGGGCATGAATATACGGTGCTTGAGTGGTATCCTCGGCGCATGAGACTGTACCGTAAAAATCCGCAACCAACGTCGATGGCCTGTTATATCCTGGTGCTGCTGGGTGCATCTGGGGCGCTCGGAGTTGCTTTGTTCATGCAGCATGGGCAGGGATTGCAGCCGTGCACCCTGTGCATCATCCAACGCTATGCTTTTATCTGGGTGGGCTTATGTTCGCTGTTGGCGTTAGCACTTCCATTCAGACCGGTGCGTTTAGTGCTCGTGATCACCGGCATTTTTGGCGCCTTGGGAGGCATCGCAGCGGCACTGCGTAATTTGTGGGTCATGGCCCATCCGGATGTACTGTGTGGTCGTGATCCGCTGGAACTATTCCTGAATGGCCTGCCAACGGCTGAGCGCTTTCCCGAAGTTTTTATAGCCTCTGGCCTCTGTAGCGCGCCGATCCCTCCCCTACTCGGCCTATCCCTCCCGACCTGGTCGCTGGTCGGGTTGCTGGTTCTGGCTGCTTTGCTGGGGGTTGGTCTGCGGCGTCGATGAATTGCCCGGTTTATCCCATCCGCCGCCAAGAGCTTTGACAAGCAGCACGCTGGCATTCAGACGTTGCTGTGCTATCTGGATCGACTTCTGCTGATTCACCAGGGCCTGATTCACGGCTACAACAACATCGGTATAACCGGCGATACCCGCCTGGTAGCGGTTGATCGCAATGGCCACGCCTTTTTCGGCCAGATCGGCAGCCTCGTCCTGCACGGAGGCTTCCTGTTCCAGCACGCGCAACGCAGCCAGCTGGGTTTCCACCTCCTGCAACGCAGTCAGTACCGTCTGGCGATACGTTGCAACATTCTCGTCATAAACGCCGCGCGCCTGCTCGACATTGGCCGAACGCGCGCCAAAGTCCAGCAAGGTCAGTGCAAGGCTCGGGCCGATCCCCCAGAAGAGGAAGGGCGCGGTAAACAGGTTATTGAAATTACTCCCGTAAAAACCGATGTTGTTACCGGGGGTGCCTGAGGAATTGAGCGTCAGACTGGGGAAAAACGCTGCCATCTGATAGCCGATCTGGGCGTTGGCCATCGCCATGCGGCGCTCGGCACCCGCAATATCCGGCCGCCGTTCCAGCAGATCCGCAGGCAACCCCGCAGGGACGACCGGCACTGTGATATTGGCCCGACCCGGTAGCGGATTAAACGCCAGTGTAAAGTTCGAGGCCGGTTTGCCGATCAGCGTTGCGATAATCGCTTCCTGGGCGGCGCGATCCTTGGCGACATCAATCAGTTGAGCTTCGACGCTCTTGTACTGCATGCCGGCGTTGATCAGATCCTGACGGGCTTTAACCCCAACCTCGAAGGCATTGCGGGTGATCTCGACCGAACGCTTGTTCTGTTTGGTCGTATGCTCGAAAAGCACCTTGAGCGAGTCCAACGAACGGATTGTGAAATAGGACTGGGCCAGCTGCACCTGCATGGACAACTTGGCATTTTCAAGATCGGCAACGCTCGCGACCAGGCTGGCATCCTTGGATTCGACATTCCGCCGTAGTTTGCCCCAGATGTCGGAATCCCAGTTCACGCCCAGCTGGAAGTTCACCATGTTATTAATCTGGCCATCGTTGATCGAGCCATCCGGGTTCACCAGATTGTTAGTTCCCGTTCCTGATCCGGTGCGCCCACCCTGCCCTGCAAAACCGATGGAGGGATAACGCGCTGCATTGGCGCCACTCGCAAGTGCCTGCGCCTGACGCACACGCGCTACGTAAATCGCCACATTCTGGTTGTTGATCGCAACTTCCGCCATCAACCCGTCCAGAACCGGGTCGCGATAAATTTTCCACCATTCACCCTTGGACGCATCATCCACCGGATCGGCGATTTTCCAGTCTGGTGTCGGTTTGAAGGTTTCTGTCATCGGCGCATCAGGTCGCTTGTAATCCGGGCCCACGCTACAACCGGAAAGCGCCGCCATTGCCGCGCAAATGGCGATTAACAGGTGATTCTTGTTCATGAGCTCAACTTACCATTGTTCATGGCCTGCATCAAATCAAAGCGGGGCCGCTTCGTAAACTTGTCCAGGAGCAGGTACACCACCGGTGTGGTGTACAGGGTCAGGAGCTGACTCAGAATCAATCCCCCGACGATGGCAATACCGAGGGGCTGGCGCAATTCGGCGCCTTCTCCGTGACCGATGGCGAGTGGAATCGCCCCAAACAGTGCGGCCATGGTCGTCATCATGATCGGACGAAAACGTAATAAGCAGGCCTGATGAATTGCGTCACGGGCCGTCGCACCGGCACGCTGGGCGGTGATGGCAAAATCGACCATCATGATGGCATTCTTCTTGACGATCCCGATAAGCAGTACGACACCAATCAGGGCAATGACGCTGAATTCCACGCCGGTTGCCAGCAGCGCCAATAGTGCGCCGACCCCGGCGGAAGGGAGCGTCGACAGAATCGTTAGCGGATGAATCAGGCTTTCATAAAGAATGCCCAGAACAAGATAGACCGCAATAATGGCCGCCAGAATCAGTAGCGGCTGGGTTTTGAGTGACTCCTGAAAGGCCTTGGCATTGCCGGCAAACTTGCCGCGAATCGAGGTGGGCACGCCCAGATTCTGCATCGTTGCCGATATGGCATCGGCGGCATCCGACATCGATGCGCCAACCGGCAGATTGAATGAGATGGTCGAAGCGACAAACGCCCCCTCATGATTAACCTGTAGCGGCGTCTTGGTCTGCTCGATGGTCGCGAATTCGGAGAACGGAATCTGCTTACCGCCTGCGGTAGTCACAAAAATCCGCCGCAGACTTTCAGGGGACTCTGTAAAAGTCGCCTCGGCATCAAGCACCACACGGTACTGGTTCATCGGTCGGTAAATGGTCGACACCTGTCGCTGCCCAAAATAGTTGTTGAGGGCGGCATCGATCATTTTCGGCGTAACGCCAAGCTGGAAGGCGCGATCCCGGTTGATATTCAACGTCATCTGCAACCCTTTGTCCTGCTGATCGGTGTTGACGTCCACCAGCATCGGCGACTTCATCATCTCGGCACGGATTTTAGGCTCCCATTCCCGCAAAAGTTCGAGATCATCACTTTGCAGCGTGAACTGGAATTGCGCGTTACTCAATCGGCCGCCGATACGGACGTCCTGAATCGGCACCAGGAAAAGATTGGCGCCCGCGACACTCCCTAACTGCGGGCGCAGCCGCGCAACAATCTGGTCGGCAGAGACCTTGCGCTCATTGAGAGGCTTCAGAGACATGAAGACGATCCCGGAATTACGCTGGGCATTGCCGGTAAACCCGGAAACATACTGAATCGCCGGATCCTTCTGGATGATGCCGATAAATGTCCCCAGCTTTTCCTGCATGGCGGTGAAGGAAATCGACTGGTCGGCCTGGATAAAACCAACGATCCTCCCATTGTCCTGCTGAGGGAAAAATCCTTTTGGAACAATTTTGTACAGGTAGAAGTTAACTCCGATTGTCACGACAAGTGCTGCAAACGTGATGCGCTTATGATCCAGCGCCCAGCCAATCGATTGGGCGTAACCCTGGTAGGCACGGTCAAAAAGCCGCTGCGCCCCCACCTTGAACAAGGCAATGCCGCGTCCGATCGCACCGAACAAATCGAGACACGTATTGAGCAATCGTCCCGGGTAATGAGTCAGCCGGTGCAAGCGATCCCGAACTCGGCAATGCAGGCTCTTTTTACCAGAATCGTCCTGGGCGTGATCCTTGAGCAGAATGTCGCACATCATCGGCGTTGCCGTCAGGGAAATCACCATCGATATCAGAATCGATACTGAGAGCGTCACTGCAAATTCACGAAATAACCGTCCGACGATGCCACCCATCAGCAGAATTGGCAAAAACACGGCAATCAGCGAGAGGGAAATCGAAACAACCGTAAAACCCACCTCCCCCGCTCCCTTGAGGACGGCTTTGCGTAGGGGCAATCCCGCCTCGCGATAACGGGAAATGTTTTCCAGGACGACAATGGCGTCATCCACCACAAAGCCGGTGGCAATCGTTAGCGCCATCATGCTGAAGCTATCCAGGCTGTAATCCAGCAGATACATCGCACCAAAGGTACCGATCAGGGAAATCGGCACCACCAGCCCGGGAATCAAGGTCGCCTTGGCATCTTTGAGAAACAGGTAAACCACCAGCACCACGAGAATGACCGATATCAGCAGGGAGCGCTCGACTTCCTTCAGCGCCGCCAGAATGGTTGGCGACCGATCCATGACCGAGAACAGATCAATTGCCGAAGGAATTGCCCCCTGCAGCTGCGGCAAAACACCCTTGACCCGGTTGATCGTATCAATGATGTTGGCGCCGGGCTGCCGGTAAAGAATGACAATGACGGAGGGCTTGCCCATTGTCATGCCGATATTACGCAGATCCTGCACCGAATTAGTCACGGTCGCGATATCTTCCAGCCGGACCGGGGCGCCATTACGCCAGGCGACGATAACCGGCTTGTAATCCGCCGCAGTCCTGCTCTGGTCATTTGCGCGGATCTGCCATCGCCGACGATCATCCTCCAGTGCGCCTTTGGGTAAATAAGGATTCGCGCGGGCAATGGCCGTCCGTACATCTTCATCGCTGATCTTCAGCGATGAAAGCATGGCGGGGTTGACCGATATCCGTACGGCAGGTGCCGAGCTACCACCGACAACCACCTGCCCGATGCCCTGGATCTGGGATAAGCGCTGCGCGATGATGGTATCTGCCGAATCGTAGATCTGATCCAGTGACATCGTGTCGGAAGTCATCGCCAGAACAATGATGGGTGAATCTCCGGGATTTACTTTCCGGTAGGTAGGGTTTGAAGGCAAGCCCGTCGGCAACAAAGCCCGTGACGCCGCAATGGCCGCCTGCACATCGCGCGCGGCGCCATCAATATTGCGGTCCAGGTCGAACTGCAGAATGATGTTGGAAGATCCCAGATTGCTGGCCGATGTCATCTCGGTGATACCGGCAATTCGTGTCAGCGATCGTTCCAGTGGTGTGGCGACGGTTGCCGCCATGGTCTCCGGGCTGGCGCCGGGCAGCTTGGCATTCACCGAAAGCGTCGGGAAATCCACCTGCGGTAATGGTGCCACCGGTAACTGGAAAAAGGCCAGGGCCCCTGATAACGTGATGGCGACTAACAGCAGCGTTGTCGCAATCGGTCGTTGCACGAACACCCGCGCCAGGTTCACGAGTCGAATCCGCCCCGATCCGGCGCCGCATTGATATTCCAGCCTGTGCGTTTCTTGAAACTTTTCGCCAAACGGTCAAAGTACAGATAAATCACAGGCGTCGTGAACAGAGTGAGTACCTGGCTCACCATGAGCCCCCCCACCATGGCCACGCCGAGCGGTTGGCGAAGCTCGCTACCGACACCGCTACCCAACATCAGGGGAACGGCGCCAAGCAGTGCCGCCATGGTAGTCATGAGAATCGGCCGGAATCGTAGCAGGCAAGCCTGGTAAATTGCCTCGCGCGGTGTTTTTCCTTCGGAGCGTTCGGCCTCAAGCGCAAAGTCGATCATCATGATGGCGTTTTTCTTGACGATACCGATGAGCAGAATAATGCCGATAATGCCGATAATGCCCAGATCGTTGCCACTCAACAACAACGCCAGCAAGGCACCCACTCCGGCCGACGGTAACGTCGAAAGAATCGTGACCGGATGGATGAAACTTTCATAGAGTATGCCGAGCACGATGTACATGGTAATAATTGCAGCAATGATCAGCAGCACCGTGTTGGTCAGTGAGGATTCGAAGGCTTGGGCAGCCCCCTGAAAGTGCGTCCGAATGCTCGCGGGAATATCGATGGTTTTCTGAGTCTGACGCACGACATCAACCGCATCACCGAGCGACACCCCGCGTGCCAGGTTGAAGGAAATGGTTGCCGAGGGGAATTGATTCAGGTGATTGATCGCCAGAAAGGTGGTCGATTCCACGACACGTGCCAACACGGCCATCGACACCTGCTTTCCGCTAAGCGACGGCACATAGAGCTGGTTAAGCGACTGTGGCGTCAGACTGAAATCCCGGGCAACATCAAGCACAACCCGGTACTGGTTGGTCTGGGTGTAAATCGTCGAGATCAGGCGCTGCCCGTAAGCGCTGTACAGTGCATTATCAATCGCATCGATGGTGACCCCAAGGCGTCCTGCCGTATCCCGGTCAATATCGATATAGGCCTGCAACCCTTTATTCTGTAGATCCGAAGCTACGTCGGCCAGCTTGCGTGACTCTCGCAACTGTTCCACCAGGCTATTCGTCACCCGCACCAACTCTGCCTCATCCGGCCCTTCGATCGTAAACTGGAATCGCGTTTTGCTCACGCGGTCTTCAATGGTCAGATCCTGGATCGGTTGCATGTAGAGCTGGATACCGGGAATACTCGCCACCCGCTCCTGGATGTTGCGGATAACAGCCTCGACCCGATGCGATCGATCCTCCAGCGGCTTGAGATTAATCTGTATGCGGCCGGTATTGAGCGTCGGGTTCACGCCATCGACGCCGATGAAGGATGAAAGACTTTCGACATCCGGATCCTGCAGAATCGCCCGGGCAACGGCCTGCTGTCGCTCCGACATCGCCGCGAACGACACTGACTGGTCGGCTTCGGTGATCCCCTGGATGACACCCGTATCTTCAATGGGAAAGAAGCCCTTGGGAATCATGACATACAGCAACACCGTCAGCACGAGAGTCCCCAGCGCCACCTGCAAGGTCAGGCGTTGGCGTTCGAGCACCCACTGCAAGGCAACGTCATAACGTGCGATCAGTCGATCAAATGAGGTCTCAACCCAGCGCATGAAAGCGCCCTGCCGGCGCTGATGATCTTCAGGCTTCAAGAGTCGGGCGCACATCATCGGTGTCAGCGTTAACGAAATAAACGCGGAAATGAGAATGGCTACCGCCAACGTGATGGCAAACTCGCGGAACAGGCGGCCGACTACATCGCTCATGAAGAGAAGCGGAATTAGCACGGCGATGAGTGAAAACGTCAGCGAAATAATCGTGAACCCGATCTCGCGCGCACCTTCCAGCGCCGCCTCAAACGGTGAGGCGCCGTTCTCGATATGCCGGGCAATGTTTTCAATCATCACAATGGCGTCATCGACCACAAAGCCTGTGGCGATCGTTAGCGCCATCAGGCTGAGGTTATTGATCGAGAATCCGGCCAGGTACATCACGGCAAAAGTACCGATCAGCGACAAGGGCACCGCGACTGAAGGAATGATCGTCGCCGGAACATTGCGCAGGAACAGGTAGATCACCATCACCACCAGCCCTACCGCCATGAACAGCTCATGCTGCACATCCCTGACCGATGCACGGATCGTCGTCGTGCGATCGGTGAGTACTTCCACCCGTGCAGCGGCAGGCAGGCTGTTCTGCAACTGGGGTAAAAGCTTCTGGATCCGGTCAACGACCTCGATGACGTTTGCCCCGGGCTGACGCTGGATATTGACGATCACTGCCGGTTGTTCGTTCACCCAGGCCGCGAGCGCAGCGTTTTCAGGGCCTTCCGCAACGTCGGCGATCTGCTTCAGACGGATCGGCGCACCATTACGCCAGGCAACGATCATGTTGCGGTACTCTTCGGCTGACTTCAGTTGGTCATTGGCATCGATGGTGAAAGAACGCAGTTTGCCGTCGAAGTTACCCTTGGGGTCGTTCACATTGGCATTGATCACGGCTGTCTGGATATCGGCAAGACTCAGATTCATACCGGCGATCACGGTCGGATTCACTTTGATCCTTACCGCCGGCCGTCGGCCACCACTCATGGATACCAGGCCCACGCCGCTAACCTGCGAAATTTTCTGCGCAAGGCGTGTTTCGACCAGATCGTGCAGTTGCGTCACCTGCATGGTGGGCGAAACAATCGCCAGTGTCATGATCGGCGCATCGGCCGGATTCACCTTGCTGTAAATCGGAGGCGCCGGCAGATCCTTCGGCAACAGACTCATAGCGGCATTGATCGCGGCCTGCACCTGCTGCTCCGCTACATCCAGCTCGAGATCCAGGGTAAAGCGAAGAACGATCACCGATGCGCCACCGGAACTGGTCGACGTCATCTGGGTGAGACCTGGCATCTGCCCGAACTGACGTTCAAGTGGCGCGGTCACGCTCCCCGTCATCACATCCGGGCTGGCGCCCGGATAGAAGGTCGTGACCTGAACGGTCGGATAATCCACCTCGGGCAGCGCCGATACCGGTAGCAACCGATAAGCCAGCATCCCCACCAGAAGAATCGCCACCATCAGTAACGAAGTGGCGACTGGGCGCAGCGTGAAGATACGCGAGGGATTCATCCTTGCCCTGCCTTATCCCTTAACGGCCAGCAGCTTTGGGAATCAGAACCTTGGCACCCGGACGCAGCTTGTCGAAACCATCGGTCACCACCGATTCGCCCACAGTCAGCCCATCGACCACTTCTGCCCACTGGCCGTTGATACCACGCAATTTGACGGGGCGGGCAGCGACCGTACTCTTGTCATCGACGGTGTAAACGTAAGTACCCTGTGCGCCGCGCAGAATCGCGTTGGCCGGCGCCAGGATACTGTTCTCCCGATTTTCTATCAGCAGCTGCGCGTTGACGAACTGGTTCGGGTAAAGACTGTTGTCGTCGTTGGCAAACTCGGCCTTGAGTTTGATCATGCCGGTCGAGGCGTCAATCTGGTTATCGATCGATTTGAGCACGCCGGTCGCCAGCACCGTTTTGAAATCCCGGTCAAAGGCCTTCACGGACATTTCGTTGCCGGCGTTGAACCGTTCCAGAATCGGCGGCAATTTGTCGGCGGGAATGGTAAACAGCACATCGATCGGCCGGATCTGGGTAATCGTCACGATACTGGTAGCCTCACTGGCTTTAACGAGGTTGCCTGCATCGACGAGACGCAGCCCCAGGCGTCCATCAAAAGGCGCCACAATCTTGGTAAAGGAAAGCAGCACCTTGGCGTTATCGAGCAACCCCTGGTCGGCCTCCAGCAGGCCTTCGTACTGGGTCACCTTGGCGGCCTGCGTATCCAGATCCTGACGGGCGATCGAGTCCTGTTTAAAGAGCTGCTGGTAGCGTTTGAGGATCAGACGGGCATCGCGCAGCAGGGCTTTATCCTGCTCCAGTTTGCCCTGGGCTTCCATCACTTTGGCCTCATAAGTACGTGGGTCAACAATCGCCAGCACATCGTCCTTCTTGACCATCTGCCCTTCCTGGAAGAGCACCTGTTCTAGGCGACCATCGACTGAACTGCGGATCGTAACCGTACCCCGCGATATCGCTGTACCGAGGCCATCCACCACCACGGGAAACACCCCCTCGGTAACTGGCATTACGGCGACCGGGATGGGTGGACGCCCCTTTTGCAGAGGACTCTTATCACTATCGAACAGCCAGAGCATCCCGTAGATCGCCAGAATGATGGCTATACCGATCCCGACAATCCGTGCCTGGTCATGCCGCTGACGTGCCTTGAACGCGGTCACCCCGGACCGGATCTGCCCCGGCAGATTCCTGGCCGCCTGGCGCCAGTCAGTCGCCTTGAGTTGGTCGATCAGACGCCTCTGTGCCAGAGTGGCGTGTTGCCGCAAATCGTTCAGGCGCTGGCGAAGCCTGGTACGGTGATTTTTCAGAAAACTCATTGCGCCATTCTAGCGTTTATCCCTTGCCATGAGGCTTGCCAAACAGGGTCAAGCCGATTATTCTCGAATTCGTTACGGAAACAAGAGAATCATCAATCTCATGAGCTCGACGCATAAACCACGACCCTCCGGACACGGCGGCCCACGCATCGGCGCCGGCCGCAAACCCGCTTTTCTTGAACAGACCCGGCCAGTGCGGATTCCGCTCAGCCAGATCGCGGCCGTCAGGACATTTCTTCACGGGCGTGTCTTTCCCGAGTCGGTGGTTTTGCCCCAGCCCGTAGTGCTCAATGACCCCGGCCGTGTCCTGCCGGTATACGCCAGCGGCGTTCGCGCCGGCTTTCCCAGCCCGGCCGACGACCACGCCGAGTCCGGGCTCAATCTCAACGAACTCCTGGAAAACCCCGCGGCCACCTTCTGTGCGTGGGCCGAAGGGGACAGCATGATTGATCTGGGCATTCTGGATGGCGATCTGATGATCATCGATCGTTCGCTCGCCCCCAGAAACGATGACGTCGTTGTGGCCGATATGAATGGCGCATTTACCGTCAAACGCCTGGTACAGAAGCCTGACGGCAGCTTCCTCATGCCGGCAAACCCGGATTACCCGGCGATCCCCATCACCGCGGACGACGAAATCCGGATCTGGGGCGTGGTCGTCCGGGTCATTCACGACCTCCGCGCAACGGGCCGCCGCAAACGTCCGGCGGGCAACAAACCCCGCAAAAAAACACTTGCGGACAGCAACAACCGATGATGTCCCACTCAAGCCGCATCGGCCTCGTTGACTGCAACAATTTCTACGTTAGCTGTGAACAGGCCTTTAACCCCCGCCTCAGAAAGCGCCCAGTCGTCGTTCTTTCCAACAACGATGGCTGTGTCGTATCGCGATCCACCGAAGCCAAACAGGCCGGCATTCCGATGGGGGTTCCCTACTTCCAGATCAGGCAGCAGCTCTACAACATCAACGGCGTAGCCCTCTCCTCAAATTACCCGCTCTACGCCGACATGAGTTCCCGGGCCATGCGCCTGATTCATGAGCAGATTCCCCAGCAGGAGATCTACTCGATCGATGAATGCTTTGTCGATCTATCTGAATTCGCCGCCGATCAGGCTCTGGTTGAAGCCTTCCGGATACGGCAGCGCCTGTTGCAGTGCCTGAGCCTGCCAGTCAGCATCGGCATCGGGGCCACCAAGACCCAGGCTAAACTGGCCAGCGCCATGGCCAAAAAGCCATCCGGATCTTCCGGTGTGTGCGATCTGAGCAGCCCTCCCGGTAGCGGCCGCCATGCCGATATGCTGTTGCAGTCGATCCGGCAGGTCTGGGGGATCGGCCGGCGGATCACTGAGCGGCTTGAGGTGAACGGGGTACAAACGATCGGTGATCTACTCGGTCGCCCCGAGCGCTGGGTTCGCCAGCATTTCGGCATTAATCTTCTGCGTACCGTCCAGGAATTGAAGGGACAGCCAAGACTCCCCTTTCAGACGGCACCGGAGCCCCGGAAGCAGATTATCGCCTCCCGCTCCTTTGGCGGCGCTGTCTATGAACTCAACGACCTGGTCGAAGCCGTCTCTACTTTTGTAACACGTGCCGGCGAACGTTTGCGAACAGATCACTCATTGGCCTCGGTCATTGAGGTTTACTACCGCGCCAAAAACCTGGCCGCGCCCGACATCATTCACAGCGATGGCGCCAGCATCATACTGGCGGCCGCCACCGATGACACGCGCGTGCTGACCGGATATGCGATTGAAGTGCTCGAGTCGATCTACCAGCCTGGCCTCAAATACAAAAAAGCCGGCATCGTGCTTTCCGGCATCGTCCCTGCGAATATCCGGCAACCGGCGCTCTCCGGGGTGTACCCTATGACCGATGGCCCCAGCCAGGCGATGCGGGTCATGGATCGGATTAACCAGCGCTATGGCCGTGACACTGTCAAGATCGCCAGCATGGGGGCACGCGACAAAGCGCCCTGGCACATGAGTTGTTCGCGCCGCTCGCGTCGCTATACCACGGCACTAACAGAATTGCCGGTACTGAGCGCCCATGGCATGCGCTGAGACAACGCTCTGGCGACAAAAAGCTTGCCAATCGGGAGACACTTCCCTTATAATTCGCTCCGCAATTCCTCGATAGCTCAGTCGGTAGAGCGCCGGACTGTTAATCCGTAGGTCCCTGGTTCGAGCCCAGGTCGGGGAGCCAAAACCCTTGTGTGGCGCGGGTTTGGTGGCGGCAAGCTGATAACCAAATGTTTTTGGTATTTCAACTTGACCGGAGCCGAAAATGCGACACATTGCAGCTGAGATCGTCCCCCTGACCAGGGGACAAACCTTCACCCTGAAGGAGCTGGCCGCCTGCTACATGGCCTGCTACCAAGGGAGCGACAGCCAGCAGGGCACCCGCCTTGCCTACTTCGTCCAGCACCTGGGCGAAAAGCTGGCTCACACCATCGATGCCGACGACATCCACGACGTGCTGGACGCCCTCCAGCGCCGTGGGCGCGTCCACAATCGCGGCGGCGCCACGCGCACGGCCGTGCTGGTGGAAACGCACCGGCCACTGAAACCGGCCAGCATCAACCGCTACCGCACCACCATCCAGGGCGTGCTCACGTGGGCACGCAAGCGGCGCCTGATGCCCAAGGGCTGGGCCAACCCGGTCAACGAGACCGAGCGCCTGACCGAGGAAAACGTCCGCACCCGCTTCCTCAGCTCCGAGGAATACGCCCGGCTGCTGCTCGCGGCCAAGACCTCCTACTGGAAAAAGCTGCACGTGCTGATCAAGCTGGCCGTCACCACCGGCGCACGCCGGGGCACGCTGATGGGCCTGCACTGGAGCGATGTGGACCTGGACACGCGCCGGGCCTACGTGGCGCACACCAAGAACGGCGAGCCCTTCGTCCTGGTGCTCCAGGAGGATGTGGCCAAGGAGCTGGAGCGCCTGCGCGGCGCGTCCAAGGACGACGAGCTGGTCTTCGGTGGCCGCAACCCCCTCAAGCCGATGAACTTTGAGAAGGCATACCGCAACGCCCTGGCCAATGCTGGCATCGAGGGCGCGGTCTTCCACACCCTGCGGCACACGCACGCGAGCTGGCTGGCCATGCAAGGCATGCCGCTGCTGGCGATCGCCGACAGCATGGGCCACAAGTCGCTGGCCATGACCAAGCGCTACGCCCACCTCACGGTGAACAGCCGTGCCGAAATGCTCTCCAAAGTTTTTGCAGCCTGAAAGGAACCCAAGCCATGAACACCATCGAAAACGCCCTCGCCGCCGATGCCACCTTCCACCCCGTGATCGGCTACACCGACGGCACCGCGCTTCGCTTCGCCGGTGGCCTCACGCACGACCAGGCGCTCAAGTCGGCCCACATCATGGCCACGCAGTGCGACCACGACCAGGCGATCGAGTACATCGGCGCAGGCGTGGACCGCATCCTGGCTACTTGCCAATCTGGCCACGCTTCGGCCTAATCGAGACCGCCGCGCCTAGGCTGATCCCCGAATACCCGATTCCCCCTCCGGGCTGGCGCGGCACCTTTCAAGGGGTGCGCTGGGGAGCGCAATGAACACAGAAAAATTCATCAACGACTGGCGACCGCAGTACCAGGTACGCGCCGAGACAGCCGACATGGTGCGCCGCGAGCTGCAGGGCATCGCCTTCGAACGCGACATCGAAAAATTCATCCAGGCGCTGGGCCCGGTGCTGCCCAATGCTCGCGACCTGGCCAGGCTGACCGACACCGAGGCGCTCAAGGCCGAGCTGGACGAAATGGAGGGCCTGTACCTCCTGAGCAGCCGCCTGCTGGCACACCTGAACCACTCCAGGACCTCCGCGCGCTCGCTGGCGCTGGATGCGCTGGGCGAGGACGGCATCGAGGCCCTGCGAACAATCGCCAACGAGTCGCGCGAGTGGATCGCCGACTTCGCGCATCTTCGCGCCAAGCAAAACGGCCCCAAGAACGACGACACCGCGCTATTCGTGGCCCTTGTGGCGCATCACTGGCAGGCCCAGATGCCCGACATGGCGATCGCCCCCAGCGGCGCCTTCAAGCGCATCTGCGAGGAAATCGTGCGCCTGGAAGGCTTGCCCTTCAAGATCACCCGCCCGGCCATCGAGCGCGGCCTGCAGCAGTCCCTTTGATCGCATTGCAGAGACCAGCCGCTACTTGCTGGCGGACTCTGCAATCTGCGACTTCGATACCCCTCATTTCTCCAGACTCCCCCTTGTCCCGCCAGATGGTGGGATGTGCCGCCGCTGGTCCCGGCCACACAAGGAACTTTTGGAGAAATGCGAATGGAAACACCAACCTCACTCTCGGCGCTTCAGAGCTGGCGAGACTTTCACGCCACCGATGACGGCAAGCGCCTATTCCCTGGCCTTGAATCCCTGCGCTGGTTCCTGCGCGAGCACCGCGACAGCCTGATCCAGGCGCGCGTGATGCTGAAGGTGCGCGGCCAGTGGCATGTGATCCGCCCGGACTTCGATCGGGCCGTGATCCGTATCCTGCAGGAACAAGCCCTCACCACCCTGCCCCACGGCGTGGACGAACTCGCGCAGGCCGCGTGATGGGGGCAGCATGGAACAGAAGGAATTTCAAAGCCTGAGGGCCCAGCTGGCGCTGGCCGGATGTTCGCTGTGGCGCACCGCCCCGAGTGACGGCCATGTGTCGTACTTCGTGGCAACGGCCGACGGCACGATCCTGCACATGTGGGACGCCTGCGATGTGGAGCGTTTCCTGGCGCAGCTGAAGGGCCAGCTATGACCCAGAAAAAGAAAGCCGCCGGAGCGCTGCGAACGCTCACGACGGCAACCGATGAACACGCACCGAGTGTAGCGACCACCGAACCCGCAAGCAATGCCACCGGCCGCGAGGCCAACGTGATCGCCAAGCTGGCCACGAAAGGCATCGCCGTGCATCGGCTGGCCGGTGGCGGCTTCCTGGCCTGCCAGTGGGGATTCGCGCGGCATTGTGTCGATCTCGCCAGCCTGGTGGCATTCGCTCGCCAGGTGGGGGTTCTATGACGGCCCCGATCGATCTGGTACTGCCGCGCCTGGAGAAGGTGCGCCGACGACAGCCAGGGCAATGGAGCGCCAAGTGCCCGGCACATGGCGATCGCACCGCGAGCCTTTCCGTGCGCGAGGCGCCCAACGGCAGCGTGCTGATGAACTGCTTTGCAGGCTGCTGCATCGAGGAAATCACCGCCGCGCTGGACCTGCAGCTGGCCGACCTTTTCCCGCCACGTGAGCGCAGCGGCCGCGAGCCGCAACGCATCGCCAAGGTGCTGACCGCTGGCCAGGCGCTGGAGATACTGGACTTCGAAATCCTGTTCGCCGCCACGGCATCGGCCAACATGGCCCGAGGCATGACGCTGACCGAGGCCGACCACCAGCGCCTGATCACGTGCGCTGGCCGCATCGGCGCGATCGCGCGGGAGGTGAAGTCATGACCCGCCGCGACCCTGTGGAACTGCTGGACGAGGCGATCCGCCACGACCCCAGCGTGCTCATGCAAGTGATGCGCCAGGAGCCCGAGGAACCGGCCCCGCCGCTGCTCACGCGCCTGACGGTGGCCGATGTGCAGACCAACCCGCCAGCGCCGCCCAGCTATGCCTGGGAGGGCCTGGTGCCCACTGGCCACGTGACCCTGCTGTCTGCCCACGGTGGCGTGGGGAAATCGACCATCGCGCTCATGCTGTGCGTGGCCGCAGCGCTGAACCGTCCGCTTTTCGGCATCCCGACCAACGCAGGCAACGCCCTGTTTGTGAGCCTGGAAGACAGCGGCAGCGTGGTGCGCCACCGGCTGGCCTGGATCACCAAGGCGTGGAGCCTGAACCCTGCCGAGCTGGACCGACGCCTGGCCATCGTGGACGGCACCGATCACCCCGAGATGTTCACCAGCACCGGCCGGGCCGATGCGGGATTCACGACGGGAACCTATGACGAGATGGCCGAGCTGGTGGAGACCGAGGGCTTCGGCCTGATCGTGATCGACAACGCCAGCGACGCATTCGATGGTGACGAAATCCAGCGCCGCCAGGTGCGTGCATTCATGCGATCGCTGTCCAGGCTGGCACGGCACACCGGCTGCGCGATCTTGCTCCTGGCCCACGTGGACAAGGGCACCAGCCGCGCCAACCAGGTGGAGAACGACGAGGGATATTCAGGCTCCACGGCCTGGCACAACTCCAGCCGCAGCCGCCTGTACCTGCGCCGCAAGTCGGGCGACCTGCTGGCGCTGATCCACCAGAAGAACAACCTGGGCCGCAGGTGCGAGCCGCTGGAGCTGATCTGGCCGGAGGGCGGGCTGCCTACTGCGGCCAGGCCGGACGACCCCTTCCAGGCCCGCGTGCGTGCGAGGGAGGCAGACGATCGAGCTGCTGCCCTGCTGCGCCTGATCGCGGAATTTGAGGACCGGGGTTTCTTCTGCAGTCCCGAACCTACTGCGAAGAACAACGTGCACGCCGTGCTCAGGGGCGATCCCGCCTTCGATGCCATGCGCCTGACCAGGGACGACACCAAGGCAGCGGTTATGCAGTGCAGCCGAGCGCAGTGGCTGGATGTGGAGAACTACCGCACCGAGCACCGCAAGGAAGCCAGGCGCTGGACGGTCACCAAGCTGGGCCGAGACTTCGCCGGAATTCCTGCGCCGTCCGCGCCGTCCGCGCCATCCCAGGGGACAGCGCAGTGAGCGCAACAGCGGCAAAAGGAGGGCGCGCCGTCCGCGCCATCCTCCTAGGGGGGTATAGGGGGGAAAGCGCACCCATGAAGGCGCACTCCAAAGGGGGGAAAAGGTGCGCCGTCCTATGGATTCACTGACCGCTGACCTGCTCAGGATGGCCATGCGTGCATGCGATGCCTGGGGCGATGACGAGCCCGCGCGGGAAGCGATGCGAGCGCAGTGCCTGGAGCTGCCCTTCCATCTTCGCGGCGATCTGCTCGCGTACTTCGCCGCGGCTTACCCGACGCAAGGGGGAGGGGGCGATCGATCTCTGGAGCGCGCGGAAGCTGTACCGCGCCCTTGCCCAATTTTTCACGCGGCCAGAAATCACCAAGGGGGGTGCAAGGCATCCGACCCGACCTGAAAGGAAAAACCAATGAACACACAAACGATCGACCAGCATGCCCACGAGGACAAGCTGCTGCCCCTTTTTGCCCAGCTCGCCGCCGCCGTCATGGAGCGCGGCCTGGATCACGCCCGCAAGGATGACCCGCACGCCTTCGCCACGGCCCAGCGCTGGCTGCTGGCGCATCGTGGGTGCTTCCAGCTGGTCGTGAACTGCGACCCCGGCGCCAGGAAGCTCACGACCACCGGCCGCGTGACCGATGCCAGCGGCGAGCCAGTCGTGGAGGTTTTCACGATATCGGGCCAGTGGGTCGATGGGAGGACGCACTGATGGGCGTGCCGACGATCGAAAAAGTCAGCGACGGCATGGTGGCCGTGACCTTCCCTATTCAGGGCGAGATGCGTGATGACGGCTTCACTGATATCACTGTGACGATGATCCCGGACGAGCTGACCTGGAAGGCGATCACACGCAACCTGCGCTCGGTTGGCTGGTCACGTCAGCAGTCCAAGCAGCTGGCCTACGACTTCTTCAAGGTGCCAGAGGTCATTGCCATTCGCGCAAATTCTGTTACGCTCGGACCTAAGCGCCGAGCCGGTGCGGCAGAGTGATTCTGCCGAGCACATCGAGTAGGTGCCAGCCGCTGACCCCTGCGTGTGAATACCCGCAGAACCGGGCAGCGACGGCCCACCCGCCAGGGTGGAAGGCGATAAACGAATCCCGTGCGACAGGCCGAGAGAAGTTGAACGCAGGCGCGTCATTGACGCATCTACTTCACTTTGAAAGGTCTTCACATGGACAAGCAAATCATCGACCTGATCGAGGAGGGCAACCGCGCCTTCGACTCCTTCAAGTCCGACATCACCAACCGTCTCGAAACCATCGAGGCAAAGCGCAACCGTCCCGGCTTCGGCAGCGGCGGTGACACCTCCACCACCAAGGGCACCTTCGACTCGCGCGAGCTGATGGGCGACCGCAAGGCCTTCGACGCCTTCGTCCGCACCGGCGACGAATCCGAGATGAAGTCCCTGGCCGTGACCACCAACGGCGGCGCCGACGGTGGCTATGCCGTGCCGAAGGTGATCGACGGCCTGCTGGAAACCCTGCTGATCAAACAGAGCCCGCTGCGCCAACTGGCCAACGTGGTGCAAGTGAGCACGCAGGATTACCACAAGCTGGTGAATAAGCGCGGCGAGGCTGCGACCTGGGCTGGCGAAACCGATGCGCGACCCGCAACGGCCACCCCCCAGCTGGTCGACATCGTGCCGACCATGGGCGAGCTGTACGCCAACGCACTGGCCACCCAGCGCATGCTGGACGATGTGTTCTTCAACGCGGAGCAGTGGCTGGCCGACACCCTGGCTGACCAATTCGCATCTGCAGAAGGCGCCTCCTTCATCAGCGGCGACGGCACCAACAAGCCCACCGGCCTGCTGACTGGCACGATCAACAACCAGGCCGACGGAACCCGCGCCTTCGGTGCGATCCAGTACATCGCCTCCGGTGCTGCTGGTGCCTTCAAGAGCACCGACCCTGCCGACTGCCTGGTGGATGTGGTCCAGTCCATGCGACCTGGCTACCGCAACACCGGCGAGGCGGCCTGGCTGATGTCTCCGGGCACCCTGGCCGCGATGATGAAGCTGAAGGACTCGCTGGGCCGCCCGCTGATCATGCCCGCCTACGCAAGCGGCGAGCGCAACATGCTGCTGGGTTATCCGGTCTACGAGGACGCCTGGATGCCCGACATCGCGGCGAACAGCTACTCGATCGCCTTTGGCAACTTCCGCCGGGCCTACACGATCGTGGACCGCATCGGCATGAAAGTGCTGCGCGATCCCTTCAGTGCCAAGCCCTACGTCGGCTTCTACTGCACCAAGCGCACTGGCGGCGCACTGGTGAACAGCGAAGCGATCAAGGTCGTGAAATTCGCGGCCTCTTGATCAAGTGAGCTGCAGGGGGCGTGCCTCACAAGGGCCGCCCCCTCTTTCACGAAGGACACCACCATGCGAGGCCGCACACCCAAGCCGACCCAGCTCAAGCTGGTGCAAGGCACGCTCAGAAAGCATCGGACAAACGCCAACGAGCCCAAGCCCCAGGGCGACCTGGCCGAGCCCCCCGCGCACTTTTCTGACGTCCAGCGTGAGGTCTGGGACTACGCGATCGAGCACGCACCGAAAGGCCTGCTGAAAAAGCTGGACCTGTCTGTGCTGGAGATTTGGGTGACCGCATTCGTCTTCCACCGGGAGGCATCGCAGAAGCTGGCCATCACCGGCCAGGTCATCAAGTCACCCACCGGCTACCCGGTGATGAACCCGTACCTGGCGAACATGAACAGGCAAGCCCAGATCATGCTCAAGGCCGCGTCCGAGATGGGCTTCACGCCCGCGTCACGTTCGCGCATCGCAGTGGCTGAAGAAGCCATCGACGACGACCCCTGGGCGAGGCTGGCAGCTGAAATTTGAGGAAGGCGTAAGCCGTGAGTGGCCTGGGATGGAATGACCCGATAACCACGGCAGCATGCAACGGTAGATCGGAGCGTGGGCATGCAAAGGGATCGCAGGTTCCCTGCCTGGGGGCTATTTGCTCGGCACCTAGGCGAAACCTGCACCTACACAGAAAGGCCGCGACATGAGCATCGATCTCCGTCTGCACGCAGCGCAGCGCTCCAAGAACTTGCAGAGCATCGCCCACCAAACCACGCAGATCGACCTGATCGCGGCCAGTGGCATCGCGTCACGCAGCAACCGGATGGGCGCCGCCGCCTTCCGCACGCTGGAGGACCAGCGCTTCGCGCCTGAGCTGATCCGCCTGGTATCGAGTGCCGTGATCGGCAAGGCCCGGTCGCAGCGCTGGCGCATCAAGCGCCGCGACGAGCTGCTGGCCTTCACGGCCGCTGTGGGCGCTTTCTGGCTCAAGCCCTACTGCACCCATTGTGAGGGCCGTGGCGTGGCCGTGGTGGGCCAGCTGGCCCGCGACATCTGCCCGCATTGCCACGGCACCGGCACCCGTCCCTTGCCCACGGCCAAGGACATCGGCCTGCAGGATCGCGTGGACGATGTGCGCTTCCAGCGCTACGTGCGCGAGGCGCTGCTGTGCCTGGATGGCCAGATCAACGGCTACCTGAGCAAGACCAAGGCCGTGCTGGGCTGACCCCTGGCATGCCCCTGAAATGGGGCTCCCACAACCGAAAAGCCGAGGCAGATCGACGCCGAGAAAGGGCGGCGGTTAATGGTGTAAACTGGCGAACGGTTATCAGTAAATGGCGCCCCTAAACCCCTGTTAATCCGTAGGTCCCTGGTTCGAGCCCAGGTCGAGGAGCCAAACACAAGGCCCCAGAGTCAAATCTGGGGCCTTTTCGTTTCTGTTGCGTGGTGCGCTGCGAATAGACCTTAAGGCTTCCTTA
>VEQK01000070.1 GCA_018883265.1 Rhodocyclaceae bacterium
GTGTGGGCGCACTATTGGCCATCTTCTTCGGGCTGGGGGTGGCAGGGCTAAATGGTTTCGCATTCCTTGGGGCCTTGCTGGCAATTCTGGTGGTCTTTGGGTTGGCGCATGGAGACGGTAGCTGGACTCAGACCCGACTGCTGCTGACGGGGGTCATGGTCGCCGCCGGGTGTGGTGCCATGATTACGCTGCTGTTGTCGATTGCGCCGGAGGAGCGCTTGCGCGGCATGCTGTTCTGGTTGATGGGCGATTTCTCCCAGGGCGTGAACCCAACCTACGCGTTGATCGGTTTGGTCGTGATCGGGCTGCTGACTGCGCCGTTAGCGCGAGATCTCAACGTCCTGATTCGTGGCAATGACACTGCCAAAGCGCTGGGGGTTTCAGTCACCTTCGTGCGCATTGCGATTTATCTACTCGCGTCCCTGGCAACCGCTGTCTCGGTCACAACGGCAGGTTCGGTGGGCTTTGTCGGCCTAGTGATTCCACATCTGACCCGGATGATGGTGGGCAATGATCAACGCGTACTTCTGCCAACCTCTATGTTGGCGGGCGGAATCTTTCTGGTGTTGGCAGATGCGCTCGCCCGGATTCTGATTGCACCACAACAGCTCCCGGTCGGTGTTGTCACCGCGCTGATTGGCGTGCCGGTGTTTCTGTATCTGCTTAACCGGACGCGCTACCAATGACCATGAATCCTGCCAAGACGGTTGATATGCTCAGCGCAATTTTCAGGGTGGATGCCCTGGATCTACAGGTGGGTGAGGCAAACGTTACGCGGCAGCTGGCGTTTGAAGTCTATCCTGGTGAAACGGTCGGCATCCTGGGGCGTAATGGGGTGGGCAAGTCCACGCTGCTCTCCTGCCTGGCCGGGCTGCCCCGCGGCAACCTGTCGGGTGACATCCTTCTCGGTGGCAAGAGCTACGCGCAATGGGGTGATCGCGCCGCTGCCTGCTGGCGAGGTTGGTTGGCTCAGAAGCAGCAGGATCAGTTCAGCGCGACCGTCCTCGAAACAGTCATCTCGGGTCGTCACCCACATCTCAACCGCTGGTCCTGGGAATCTTCAGAAGATCATGCGCTGGCGATGGCATCCCTTGAGGCGGTCGGCATGGGCGAATTTGCGGCTCGTGACGTGCAGACCTTGTCCGGCGGTGAACGTCAGCGCGTGGCCATTGCGACGATTCTGACGCAAAACCCGACGCTGTATTTTATGGATGAACCATTGGCGCATCTGGATCTGAACCATCAGATTGAGGTGCTCAATCTCATGCGGGCGCGGGCACGGCGCGATCATATCTGCTGCGTCATGGTGCTGCATGAGCCGGGGCTGGCCTATCGCACCTGTGATTCAGTCCTTCTGCTGTTCGGCGAGGGCGAATGGTTATATGGTGCGGCAGAAGCCATGCTGACCGCCGAGAATCTGACCCGGCTCTACGGCTATCCGCTGGTACAGATCGATCGTGCTGATGAGCATGGCGTCATGCAGCGCTGGTTTGTTCCTGCCTGAGCCCGTTCAGAGCAGGGCTGCTAGGGCACCCAGATAAAAAGCGACTTCGCTCAGTTGCTGAACGGCGCCGAGGCAATCGCCTGTGTAACCGCCCAACCATTTCTGCAATTTACGACCTATCCAGATCGTTGCAAGCAGCCCACCTGCAAGACCGAGTAACATGGCCGGGAATGGCAGTAGCATGAGCGGCAACAGACCAAAGACTGACGCGGCAATCAAAGCGTTACCCGTGAGTTTTTCCGTTAGGGGTTTAGCCTTGCTTGATGTGTCCGTGCGTACATAATCCATACCAGACATGACTAATACCGCGCAATAACGGGAGAATGCATGCCCGCTGATTAGCAGCGCAGGCACCCAGGCGGCAGGTGTTTCGCTGAGGCAAGCAAATTTGAGCAGCAGTACAGTCGTGATGGCGACCACGCCATAGCTGCCAACCCGGGAGTCTTTCATGATGGCAAGAATGCGATCTTTGTCCCAACCGCCCCCCAGGCCATCGGCTGTATCTGAGAGCCCATCTTCGTGAAACGCCCCGGTCACGAGCAGACTTGCGGCCATGGCCAGAAGGATGCTGACGGTCTGTGGCAACAACGTGAGTGCCA
>VEQK01000049.1 GCA_018883265.1 Rhodocyclaceae bacterium
CTCCCGGGGCGATTCAACTCCGGAATACTCGAATTTTTAACGCCCTAAAAGGAAAGCCACGTGAAATACAACACAGTAAAAACCCTGCTTATCTCTGGCATCTTATGTGTCACCCCGTTCGCACAGGCGAAATCAGATGCTCCCAATATGCTGGGGACCTGGGTAGGCACAAGTCACACGGCTGTGTATGGCGGTGGGTTACATCACCCGGAAAACGCCTCACATAACAAGATCAATAGACAGGGAAAAGACGGCATTCGTTTTCGGAATGTCGAATTCACTTACACGATTGACCAGCAGGATGGCAGAAACTTTGCCGGGAACTCAACATCCGGCCACCATTCTAAAGAGCGGATTCTTGGTGCGTTATCCAAAGATGGTAAAAGCGGTGTGATGGTCGCTGAACACGGCGGCCACATTACCTTCCAGGTCAATGGTAATTCCATGGAAATCTGCGGCACAAGAGCCCGGGAGAAAGTAGCCAACACGACGGATGCCGCCTACTGCACGGACTTTACTCGAAAATAAGAAATAACAGTCGGGGAGGTCCACACGTCCCACCACACTCTTGGTGAACCGGCGCAAAACATAAACCGCTCATGAGGCGGTTTGATGTTGTTCAAGGTTCCAAGCTGAATGTCAAAATTTCCAAGCCATCTTAAATCATCACCGTTTGATGCTAGTTATGAGTCCCTTTATTTTGCTGCAGGACTATTTTAAAAACCCAGAATATTGACCCTGCCAGAATGCCGTACATTGGTGTTGGTTATCGGAATCGTAAGGACGAACATTATTGTTCGTATCCAGCAACTGAACGCTACTACCACCAAATGGTATTGTCTTACCGGCGTAAGGTACCCAGGTTGGCAAGCCATTCCCATTGGGATTGCCCGTATAAGCAAACTTGGCCCAATAAGCCACCATCTGATTTGCTAATACCTGAGATGCGGGCGCCAGATCTGGTGCATTAATGGCCTTGGTATTCGACAGATTAGGGAATAGGTAATTCAACTCTGACGAATGTACGGGACTGCCATTCTTTAGGAAGGGCGGACACTCCCCTGCAATACCAACACCGCAGACAGGCGCTGCTGCATCGGCAAACTCGAACTGATAGATCGGCAGGTTAACGGATCGGCCATTAAGAATAGTGTCCGACGTGTGCAAATACAAACAGTTATTGAGACCTATTGCGGGGTTGTAATCCGAAAGAACCTCGCCCAAAGTCTCGGTGGCCAGATCCCCATCTGGATTGGTCAGGTTGGGATACTGAGTTTTTATGGCCGATAAGCCATTCAAGGGTGGGGGATTGTAGAATACCTGCAACCAATTATCGATCACCGTAGAACTGATCGGGCCAAATTTTATAGCTTCCTGCCAGTAGTAGCCCATATAAAGTAGCAATTCGGTTCTGGTGCCGCCCATCATCATCGGTACGTTGACGAGACCACCAACGTTTGCCACGGATTCAAATGTCTTCGGCACCGTATTGTTACCAGTAACCGGCGAGAACGATATGATGCCCGATGAATTACTACCCTGTGCGTCCAAAACCGCCGCGACTGATTTACTGCGCATACATGCCAACACATCTGCGGCTTCATTGCACTTCAGAGAGGTTTGAACATTAGTACCAAGCGTCGATTCAGCCGCCGCGACTGTCGGCATTGCTTGCAGGCAGCCCGCGCTCTGAACGATGGCTTTATGGAACAGAGTTTTTACTTGTACGTTGCTTTGCGATACCACCTGATCGGGTGACGCCAGATGCATGCATGTTGAGCCCGCACCTGCCGACTCGCCGGCGATAGTGACGTTGTTTTTGTCACCGCCAAAGGACTCAATATTGTCCTGTACCCATTTCATGGCCAGTCGCTGGTCTTCCAACCCATAGTTGCCGTTGTAGCCGTTTAATGCGAATGCCGGATTGGGCATAAAGCCCAAAGCGCCGAGTCGGTAGTTTGCAGAAACAACAACCATACGCCCTTCTCGAGCCAGCTTATCTAAGCGGTAAAGACTGGAAGAACCACCTACAAAAGCACCGCCGTGAATCCAGAAGAACACTGGGAGCCTTTCACCGGGTTTGATATCTGCCGGCACGCTCACGTTGATGCTCAGACAATCTTCATTGAGGCTTTCTTCGGTCAGACCAAACCGCGCCTGTTGCGGGCAAGCTGGGCCAAAGTCGTAAGCTTGAAAAACATTAGACCACGCAGCTGTTACCGGTTGGGGCAGCGCCCAACGCAGGTTACCCGTTGGCGCCAAGGCATAGGGCATACCGCGATATTCGTAAGCACCATTCCGTGCAATCCCTTGCACCGGGCCCAGAGCGGTCTGAACAACAGGCGCCAAGGTAGGGCCGCTTGAATTATTGGATCCACTTGAACACGACAACAAGGATCCGAATAGCAAACCGAGCACTAGAAGACGAACAGCGTCTGAAGCGCTTTTGACATCGAAGGATCGCATAATTGATGACGACATTTTTAGCCTTTGTATAAAACCCTTAGAAAGGGGGGTTCCCTCCAGGCAACATTCAATAGAACCAGCCACGGGCTTTGAGGCCTTCGTTCACACGGTCTCCAAACATCTGGTGGATCCTGGGTGTGGGATGGAAGTAGTCCGCGAATAGATAGGTTGTCCACCAGTTGGCCAATTTATCGGGCACGGAGTTCAGAACTTCTGAGGTACACCCTGCAATATTGAATCCCCACGCGTTATCAGGGCACGCTGCATCCGTGGCATTGGTGATGCCGTATGCCTGGGGTTCACTCGCCCACAGAGTCAATTGGGCATAAAGGTCAAAAACCATGACACGTGGTTCGGTCGCAAACTGCTTGAGTAGCTCAGCATTGAACGCCTTGACCCACCCCTGAACAACGTCTTTATAGGCGATGTACGGCTGGAACCTCGGGGTCAAGGTCACGTCAGGAATGTTGCCAACAACAACCCGTTTCACCTTAGAGGCCAACACGGTGCGCTTGATCGCATCGCTGAAGGTTTTTGCAAGCTGAACCGGGTCGACGGGGGTGCTTGATAGGGCTGCAACGGCATCATTACCGCCGCCATTAATCAACACCAGATCATTCTCACCGATTCCTGCTGCTGCCATGTTCTCCAGCTGGGTAATAATCGACCAGCCATCACCTTCGTTCCCTGAAATGGTGGCGCCGCCCACTGCGTATGCCGTGCAAGCGGTTGCATTGGGATTAAGAATGGGTGTTAGCAAGTCAGCACTGGTCGGCGCGTAACGCGGGCATAGGCTGTTGTAACCCACAGAAGTCGCGACTACCTGGGGCCAAACCATACTGGCTGGCGTTGTTTGTACTGTAAACGGAAATCCGAATGTCCCAATATCTGTCAGACTATCCCCTGCTGTTTTTACAGAGGATGTGGTTGTTGCCGGTGTTGGTGAGCCACTACCACTGCCGCAAGCGGTTAAGGCTGCTGTCACAGTCAAAATAATCAGGTTGGCAAGTAATTTTTTCATCGGGGACTAATCCTGAGGCTCACATGGTCTGGATTCAATAAAGTTTGATGCTAGCAGAATGCCGGCCTAACAATCCTGACAAATACTGACATTTGCCCAGTTGCAACCCAACATTGACCAATATTTTTATGGCATGTTTCTGATGTATTGACAGAAATTGGATAAAGCTGTGTCAGCAAAAGCACCGCTGAGTTTTAGCATTTGCCGCGGTTCGGCCAGCATCAACCATTCACTGTTTTTGTGATACGGTTAACAACCTGCAACCAGAAGTTCTTTTGGTACCCAACCATGAAAAAACTTATTTCGTTGATTCTAATCTCCTGCCTCGGCGCGACTATTGTTTCTTGCGGTGGCGGCAGTGACTCGAGTTCATCAACTTCAGCAGCTACGGGTACTTTTTCTGCAACGGGCATGATGACATCGCCTCGCTCGATGCCGACCGCCAATTTATTGCTTGATGGGCGGGTACTGGTAGCAGGCGGCGTGGGCGCTTCTGCGATCGCAGTGGCTTCTGCTGACCTCTACGATCCTGTTTCAAGAACATTTCATGCAACCGGTTCCATGTCAAATCCACGATATGGTGCAGCTTCTGTACGTCTTTTAGATGGACGTATCTTTGTGGCTGGGGGCGAAGGTGTCGATGCGACTGGTATTGACTCTGTAGAAATCTACAATCCCACAACGGGTACATGGGCGATAGCGAGCAATATGAGTACGCCGCGTCTGAACCCAACAGCAACATTGCTCGATAACGGCAAGGTTCTGGTTGTTGGTGGGTATACCTACGATAGCGCTTGTTGCGCTCTTGCAAGCGCTGAGATCTATGATCCTGTTTCCGGAACGTTCTCGCCTACCGGATCTTTGTCTACCGCACGTCGAAACCAAACGGCAACCCTGCTGAATAACGGCAAAGTATTAATCGCTGGCGGTTATGATGGCACCAATTTGGATGCGCCAGAAATTTATGACCCTCTCACTGGCAAGTTTAGCGTGACTGGCGCTATGGGTACGCCTCGACGCTATCCAACAGCGAATCTTTTGCTGAATGGAAAAGTATTGATTGCGGGTGGATATGGTGAAAACGATACCGTTCTTGCATCTGCCAGTCTCTACAACCCAGAAACTGGCACTTTTTCCAATACGGGGTCAATGAACACCGCGACAGGAAGACAAACATCCACTCTTTTGATTGATGGCAAAGTTCTGATTGCCGGTGGATACGATGGCGTAAATGCACTTTCTTCTGCGGAACTTTATGATCCGGTTACAGGTAAGTTTTCTGTTACTGGATCCATGACCGTACCCCGCTGGCGTCAGGCAGAAGCCCGTCTATTAAATGGGGATGTCTTGATCGCGGGTGGCGCAAATTCCGGCGCCGCCATTTCTTCAGCGGAAACATACTCTAGGAAATAGCATCAGCCGCATTGACCGGCGGCGCCAGATTGCAGATTTTTAGAAGTGGTTTTCAACGACCATTTCATTGACTGGTATAAACCCTGGCTTAGGCCAAGCTGGCTGAATACCCTTGCCGATGGCCAACATAGCACCTACTGCGTAGCTCTTCGGTAAATTGACAAGCTGACCAACTTTCTCAATATCAAATCCAATCATTGGGCAGGAATCATATCCCATAGCCTTTGCACCAATCATGAGCGTCTGGAGAATAAGACCAACAGATCGCATGGCTTCATCTCTTTGTAGCTGTTCATTGCCGCTATAGAATGGGCTGATCCATGGAACCAGAACGTCTTGCGCCTCTTTCGGTGCGTTCACCCAATACCGCTGCGGATCTTTTTCCCAGGCCTTGATATCCGTGCAAACCACGAACAATAGCGATGCGTCCGTCACCTGGGCTTGGTCAAAGGCTGCTTCGCGCAATTTAGTCCGCAGCGCTGGATCCGTGACATTGACGATGCGCCAATGTTGAATATTGAAAGATGACGGCGCTTGTGCTGCCACATCCAGAAGCAACTCGATTTCATTAGAAGTTAATTGATGATTGGGGTCGAAGTGCTTTACCGCACGACGTTGGCGTATCGCTTCAATGGCATCCATGATTTTCTCCTTTTTTTGATCCTAGAAATATACCCTTTGTGTTAGCTCTTCGGGGGTCTTTAAGTTTAGCCTGCAGCAAACCCGTAAGGCAGCCTTCGATCTAACCCAACTCAAAAGACGTGATGCCAAAGATCCGGCGGTGGTCGATCTCAGGCGCTGGGCCCAGATACATTCGGGCTGTATCAAAAACCTTGTGCAATCCTTGTTGTTCCACCAATGCAAGCGCGTCTGGGTTGCTATCCGAAATATCCAGGAAATAGGGTGCTCCCTCTGGCATACATAGTTTCAATGCTGCGTGAATTTTCTCGGCAACTTCGAGAGAATCGGCAAATAGCGGTCCAATTTTCCAGCCAACCTGACAGGGTCTCGCAACGCCATAGCCAACAAGTTGCTGTTGTTTCATGGCGCCAAGAGCAATGGTGCCGGGCTGAGTAATCCATTTGCGCAAAAATTCACAGCGAGATTCAGGAAAGCATTGCCGGTCATAGGCGAAAATATCACTGGATTCAATTTCTGTGAGGTGCACAACTGTAACCTCATCATTGGTTGCGGTGGATTGTTCGTGCACCACGACACCTTCAAAGCGCATGTTGTGGTGAGCCAATTCGAAGCCAGATCGCTGGTAGTTTGCCTGCTGGGCCACGACACCGTCCAGGCCAATGACTCGACCCTGCAACCGGGAAATCGCCGCTTTCCACATCGCCATGCCATAACCTTGACCACGATACGCAGGCTTCACCATGTAGAAACCCATGAAGCCGAATCTCGACCCGTACCGCACGGCGGAAATAGCGGCCACCGGCTCATCATCCAATACGCCCATTAGAAACCCCTCTGGGTCAGCGGCTCTGAAGGGTATAGCATCGCACAGCCCTGGATTCCAACCTTCATAAGTTGCCCATGCAATCGCCAGGTTCATATCATCCAAAGTCATGCTTCGGATGGAGAACCTAGCGGAGAACCTTTTTTCGGTAGCTAAGCAATCCATGCTCACGTTAACCCCCCATTTTTAGCTGGACGACACATAATCGTTTTATTGCGCTGCTATTATCCGGATCAAGGCTTTAATTACATAGTTCGTCCTACGGAGCGGGTGGCGAAGATGGTCAAACGGTTATTGGTTCCTCTACTTTTCTTGCTATGCGCATCGGGCCTTCTGGCCGAACCCGCCCGTGAGTTAAAAGTACAGCTCGGCTGGGCCCATCAGGCTAGCTATGCCGGTTTCTACATGGCCGACTCCAAGAAATACTACGAGGCCAAAGGTCTGGACGTTGTTCTCGTTGAGGGAAGCGGCCAAATCAATCCGCTACGTGAGCTTCAGGCAGGCAAGGTTGATGTGGCTGTCTCGCAAATGAACGATGCGTTACTCAATAATTCGGCAGACAAACCTGTCGTTAATATTGCCCAGATTTTTTCTGATTCCGCCATGTTGCTGATCTGTCGAGGCGGCCCGAACCTCAAGGAGGCCAAAGATATTGTCGGCAAGCGGATTGCAGTGGCGGAATGGGGGGACGCCGATCTCGTACGGGCAATGATTCAGAACATCAGCCCGGGAGATAGCTTAACCCGCTATGTGCCCCGCTCGCCGGGGCAGATGGCGATCAACGATGGTTCGGCAGATTGCATGTCGGCTGTCTCGTTTAATGGTTACTGGTCAGCACTTGAAACCGGCCTGCACGCCAAAGATTTGTTCTTATTGAAGCCCCGCGACTTCGGCATCCAGGATATGGGAGATGGTTTGTATGTATTGCGCGAGCGTCTGGAGTCTGCGGAGTTTCGCAAAATGATTTCCGAATTCCTGGCGGCAACGATCATGGGCTGGAAGGACGCCAAAACAGATCGCTCACAAGCGCTCACCATCACCCTGCAGCAGAATCCGAAACTCGACTATTTTCACCAGCAGAATATGCTGGAAACCGTACTTGATCTTGTTCCAGGGAACGTAGGGCTATTAAATCTCAATGATTATTCACGCGTGCGCGACTCGGCCAAACTGAATTTTCCCAACCAGATTCCCGAAATCAGTCTTAAAGAAAATGTCTGGACGCATTCGATCTGGTCAGAAAGCCAGCATCAGGGTGGGCTGACGCCAGCCACGTTGCATTATCTGAAGACATTAAGCGACAGCACATGGGTGACCTGGTTGTTTATTACCGGGCTGATGGTCTACGCGCTAGCGGGTACCCTGATCGCCATCGACTTTGGCTTTGATCTCTGGGGCCGACTGGTCTGCGCCTATCTGACTTGCATGGGCGGCGGCGTGGTTCGCGATTACTTTATTGGCGGCGAACGTCTACCATTAAAGTTCATCGCCGATCCGGCACTACCGATCTGCGTCCTGATCTTGGTCGTTTCCGTAACGCTGCTCAACAGCTGGAAGCCTGAGCTCGGCAAGCATCGAACACTGCACCGCTTCGTCAATCTTCCGGAGTATCTGGGTTTTGGAATTGTCGCAATTTATGGAGCCATCGTTTCCATCAATGCTGGCATGAGTATGCTCTGGGTGCCACTCTGCGCGGCATCCAGCATTGCCGGTGGCGGCATCTTGCGTGACATCGTGATCAACCGTGAACCCGTCAATTTCCGCGGGAAGATCTTCGAAGAAGCCGCCATCGTGGGCGCTATCGTTCTAGTGGGGCTGCTCTATGTCGCCAACCATTTTGAGGGGTCGCCCGTCCCGGTCTATCTGGCTATATTGACTTCGATCGTCTTTACGATCAGCCTCCATACCCTCATTCTTAGGCGGGGTTGGCTCTACCCAGCATGGCTGGGCGGTCCGGACAAGTCATCAACTGAGTAAAGGGTATCCGGAATTTTATGTAGACGGTCATTGGTGAGGGCGAGCATTAATCGATCACCCATCAAAGCATGAAGAGCACCAACGCTGTTTAGCTTATTAAGACCATCTCAAGAACAATGCCACCGGTCAGCAACAGGTCAAGCATTGTCACGGTGACCAGAATTTTTCTGGATTTCGTAAAGAATGCTATCAATGCCATCGCGATCAGCATGGCTGATGCTGGATTTTTGTCTGGGGTTTCTCCCCCCAGATACCAGTTGAATGGGTACGCCAGAAATGCGTAAAA
>VEQK01000019.1 GCA_018883265.1 Rhodocyclaceae bacterium
AGTGGAACGTCCCGTTCTACTTCGGCGGCACCTCGCTGCTGATTATCGTGGTCGTCACCATGGACTTCATGTCCCAGGTGCAGGCCTTCGCAATGTCGCATCAATACGAAAATCTGCTCAAGAAGGCGAACTTCAAGGGTGGATTGGGTAGTCGGTAAGACGATGGCCAAGGAAGACTTGATCGAAATGCAGGGCGAGGTGCTGGAAAACCTCCCCAACGCAACCTTCAAGGTCAAGCTGGAAAACGGCTATGAAGTCCACGCCTTCATCTCCGGCAAGATGCGTATGCACTACATCCGTATCCTGCCCGGTGACAAAGTCACCGTGCAACTCACCCCCTACGATCTGACCAAGGCGCGGATCACTTTCCGCGCCAAGTAAGAACGAAGGAACAGTTTAGTTTTTGTTTTAAATCTCTACGCAAGAACCCGACGGAAAGCCACGGCTGGGCGGAACGTCGATATAAAGGAGTAGGTAATGAAAGTTTTGGCTTCGGTACGGCGCATCTGCCGGAACTGCAAGATCATCCGCCGCAAAGGTGTGGTGCGTGTGATTTGCACGGATCCGCGCCACAAGCAGCGTCAGGGTTAATTGCGTCGTCGACGCAATTGTTCAAGTTCAGTAGAGACTGAGGATACTCAATGGCTCGTATTGCTGGGGTAAACATTCCCAACCATCAACATGCCGAAATCGCACTGACTGCTATTTTCGGTATCGGTCGTACTCGCGCACAGAAAATCTGTGATGCTGCCGGTGTCACGCGTTCGTCCAAGATCAAAGATCTGACCGACGCCGACATGGAACGTCTGCGTGACGAAGTGGCCAAGTTCACCGTCGAGGGTGACCTGCGCCGTGAAGTCACCATGAATATCAAGCGCCTTATGGATTTGGGTTGCTATCGTGGCTTCCGTCATCGCAAGGGTCTGCCTTGCCGTGGTCAGCGTACCCGCACCAATGCACGTACCCGTAAGGGCCCGCGCAAGGCTGCGATCGCTGGTAAGAAGTAATCAGGAAAGGCATCAGACATGGCCAAGACATCGACCAAAGTTCGCAAAAAGATTAAAAAGAACATTGCTGACGGCATCGTGCACGTTCACGCATCGTTCAACAACACCATCATCACGATCACCGATCGCCAGGGCAATGCGCTGTCGTGGGCAACTTCGGGCGGCGCCGGCTTCAAGGGCTCCCGTAAGTCGACCCCGTTCGCCGCTCAGGTTGCTGCCGAAGCAGCCGGTAAAGTGGCTCAGGAATGCGGCATCAAGAATCTTGAAGTCCGCATCAAGGGCCCCGGCCCGGGTCGCGAATCGGCCGTGCGCGCACTGAACGCACTGGGTATCAAGATCACTGCAATTTCGGATGTGACACCGGTGCCGCACAACGGCTGCCGTCCGCCGAAAAAGCGCCGTATTTAAGGAGAACCTGACATGGCTCGTAATCTCGACCCGAAATGCCGTCAGTGCCGCCGCGAAGGCGAAAAGCTGTTCCTCAAGGCTGAGAAGTGCTTCAGCGACAAGTGCGCCATCGAGCGCCGTGCCTACGCACCTGGCCAGCATGGCCAGCGTTCGGGCGCCCGTCTGTCGGACTATGGCGTGCACCTGCGCGCCAAGCAGAAGATCCGTCGCATCTACGGCGTGCTCGAAGGCCAGTTCCGCAAGATCTTCTTCGAAGCGGATCGTCGCAAGGGTCAGACCGGTGAAAACCTGCTGCAACTGTTGGAAGCCCGTCTGGACGCCACCACCTACCGCATGGGCTTTGCCGGCTCGCGTGCCGAAGCCCGTCAGCTGGTGCGCCACAACGGCATCCTCGTTAACGGCAAGCGCGTCAACATTCCGTCGTACACCCTCAAACCGGGTGACGTCGTTGAACTGACCGAAGCCTCGCGTGGTCAGCTGCGTGTCAAGGCGGCTCTGGAAGCTGCCGAAGGCCGTGGTTTCCCCGAGTGGCTCGCCGTCGACGTCAAGGCCGGCAAGGGCACCTTCAAGGCTATGCCGCAGCGTTCCGAGCTGTCGCCGACGCTGAACGAAGGCCTGGTCATCGAACTGTATTCGAAGTAAGCCTTAAGGCTCACCGAGTTTTCAGCTTAACTTTGAATCTTTAACAGGAATCGCTCATGCAAGGAAATGCACTATTGAAGCCGCGCAGCATCGATGTCCAGACCATCTCCCCGGTTCACGCCAAGGTGGTCATGGAGCCGTTCGAGCGGGGTTACGGTCACACGCTGGGTAATGCCCTGCGCCGCATTTTGCTGTCGTCGATGGAAGGCTACGCGCCAACCGAAGTCAAGATTGACGGCGTTGTGCACGAGTACTCGACGATTGACGGCGTTCAGGAAGACGTCGTTGACCTGATGCTCAATCTGAAGGGCGTTGTGTTCAAACTGCACAACCGCAACGAAGTGGTATTGCGGGTCAGCAAGTCGGGTGAGGGTGTTGTTCGTGCTTCGGATATCGAAGTGCCGCACGACGTCGAAATCATCAATCCGGACCATGTGCTGGCGCATCTTCATGCCGGTGGCAAGCTCGACATGGAAATCAAGGTCGAGAAGGGCCGTGGTTACGTTCCCGCCAACCAGCGCAAGCAGGCCGAAGAACACAAGGTCATTGGTCATCTGATGCTGGACGCCAGCTTCAGCCCGGTACGCCGTGTCGCCTACTCGGTTGAAGCCGCCCGTGTGGAACAGCGTACCGACCTCGACAAGCTGGTCATGGACATCGAAACCAACGGCGTTCTGGATTCGGAAGAAGCCGTGCGTATTGCCGCGCGTATTCTGATCGACCAGATGTCGCTGTTTGCCGACCTCGAGGGTACGGCAACGGGCGCCGATGGTGGCAAGTCTGCCCCGGTTGACCCCGTCCTGCTCAAGCCGGTCGACGATCTGGAACTGACGGTGCGTTCGGCCAACTGTCTCAAGGCCGAAAACATCTACTACATCGGCGATCTCATTCAGCGTACCGAAAACGAGCTGCTCAAGACCCCGAACCTGGGTCGCAAGTCGCTCAACGAAATCAAGGATGTGCTCGCCTCGCGCGGTCTCACCCTGGGTATGCGCCTCGATAACTGGCCGCCGGCCGGTCTCGAGCGTAACTGATCGCCGGATTAACGAAAGGAACTCATCATGCGTCACCGTCATGGTCTTCGCAAACTGAACCGTACCAGCAGCCATCGTCTGGCGATGCTGCGCAACCTGACCAACGCCCTGCTGCGTCACGAAGCCATCCGCACCACCGTGCCGAAGGCCAAGGAACTGCGTCGCGTCGTCGAGCCGATCATCACCCTGGCCAAGGTGCCGACGGTGGCTAACCGCCGCCTCGCCTTTGCCCGTCTGCGTGATCGCGAAATGGTCGTCAAGCTCTTCAACGAGCTGGGCCCACGCTATCAGGCTCGTAACGGCGGTTACACCCGTATCCTCAAAGCCGGTTTCCGCCCGGGCGACAATGCACCGATCGCCTACATGGAACTGGTAGATCGTCCGGAAGTGACCGAAGCGGTTGAAACCGAACAGGCTGCTGCCTAACGCCAAGTTAGAACGCACCCAACAAAAAACCCAGCTTTAGGCTGGGTTTTTTGTTTTCGAGCGCTGATGTGTGTCGCTATATTTGGGTTGAGTGAAAACGTAATAGATGGATGATCGTGTTACCTTCAATCGAAACAGTGAGATCGGCATCGTGTACGCGTGTGAATTGTTGAATAATTTTTAGGCCTAATCCGGTGCCGCTGAATTGCTTCGAGCCCGCCGTCATGAAGGCCTCAATGAGGCCACTTTGTTGCTGTTTATTGGGTGCAATATCATTCGACACCCGCAGCTCAATTTGAAGTCCGACTTTGAGAAGGCTAATCCGGATGTTGCCGGTTCCGTGCCGTATTGCGTTGTCGATCAGGTTGTAAATGACTCGTGTTAATGCGAGGGGTTTGAAGTCGGTGAAGATTCTTGCGCTCGGCAAATCCACAAAGATATCTACACCTGAACGGTGGTACTTCGCCACAATCGCATCGACGAAATCATTGAGCGAACCCGTTTGCCACGGCTCATCAACTTCATGATTCAATTTGGAGAGCTCTATAAACTGGTTGATCAGGCTACCCATCTCTTCGACATCGGATAACAATGCGTCTGCAGGCTTTGGTGCCGTCGATTTGATGAGCTCCAGTCCGATGCTAAGACGGCTGAGTGGTGTCCGAAGGTCATGCGTGATCATGGCAAGAAGCTGCTCTCTGTCGCTGACAACCTGATCCAGCGAATGGCGCATGTCATTGAGTGTTGCTGCGAGACTTTTCAATTCCGGTGGTGCGTTCTGCTGGACCTCAATGGTCACGGCGTCATCACGGTCTGCAAGCTGCCTAGCCTGATGTGCCAGATTTTGTATAGGCGTGGTCACCCGGGTTGCAATCCAATAAGCCGCAATCGCGCTGATCAGGATGTGCGCGGCAATAGACCAGAGAAGAACCGGTAGCACCATTGGTTTTCCCAAAAGCTTGTACTCAAGAGAGATTGATGGATCTTGAGATTCGTATATCCGGAGGGATGTAGAACGGTTGTCCAGCAGAAAAACCTCTAATTTTTGGTTGGATAGATTCTCAATATTTTTCTTGACGAGGTTAAGACCCGGATACAACGTTGATTCGCTCTGTGCCTCCGGATTGGCTCGGGACAAGGCGATGTTTGGAATGTAAGAGATTTTTTCCTGAAAACGATTCAGCCCCTCCGGGCCTTCGGCGGTTTTTATTTCGTGGATCGCCTCACTAAGCCCGGTAAGAACGCCGGCAATGGATTGGGTTGCCGGATTGAGCAGCGAAAAATACAAAATGATTGCCAAGGCGAGCTGGTTGAGCAGCATTGCACCAGCAAACCAGAGCCAGAAGCTGATGAAAACGCGCAGATTACCCATGGTCCTCCTCGCCTAAGACAGAAGACGTCAGCAATAGATATCCTTTGTTCCGTACTGTCTGAATGTACGGATCACCATTCTCGCGTGTTCCCAGGTGTTTTCGGATCTTGGAAATGAACACATCGATAGTCCGCTCGTCTGGAAAAACATCGCGATCACGGAGCTGTTGGCTAATTTCAGAACGGCTGACAGGGGTGCCTGCGTTCAAGACAAGTATTTTGAGAACGGCCTGTTCTGTCGGGCTTAGCTTGATTCGATGGTTCCCTCTTTTCAGCTGGTTATTTTTACAATCAAAAACAAAAGGGCCGAAAGCTACTGCCTCTATGAAGGGGGGATTGGTTTCGTGCAGCGAGGATAGCGCTGGACGCCGCCGTAAAACGGCTTTAATGCGCGCGATCAACTCCAGAGCGTTGAATGGTTTTGGGAGATAGTCGTCAGCGCCCAGCTCCAGACCCCCAATCCGATCCACATCCTCCGAGCGCGCCGTGAGCATGATAATCGGTATTTGGTTTCCTTGGTCTCGTAGCGTTCTGCATAGATCCATCCCGTTTATGCCCGGCAAATTAACATCTAGGATCAGTAGGTCAAACGCCTGTTGCGCCATGATTGTGCTCATGTCGCCACCGTCACTGACAGCGGCCGCCGCAAAGCCGTGCTGCGCCAACAACGCAATCAGAAGCTCGCGAAGCCTGGCGTCATCATCGACAACAAGGACAGAGTGACCCACGAATCATGCTCGCATTCAACAGAATGCATCAATGCTACAGCATCACAGAAAATGGGCTGATGAACGTTTACAAAAATTTACAAAACAATTTTGTGCCCTGTGAAAAAATGCGCATGTCTAATTGGCAAGCAGTAGCCAACGCTGTTTGCTGAGACGGCCAATATGCACGCCTGTCGCAATCCGAAATTGCCGGTAGGTACTGGGACTCGTGTTCAGGGAATGGGACACACGTTCCGATCATGCAACTCATACACTTGAAGGAATCGTGATGACTCAAACAAAAATTTCCCGCCGTGATCTGCTCAAATCTGGCGCGGCCATCACGGCCGGTGCCACGCTCTCCGCCTGTGGTGGCGGTGGTGGTAGCAGCAACACCACCAATAAGCCGAATATCCTGTTCATCCTCGTTGATGAAATGCGCTACCCGAAGGTCTTCCCCACCGGCGTGAACGACCCCGCCGAGTACTTGCGCCAGTACATGCCCAATGTCTACAAACTGTGGTCTGCCGGCGTCAAGTTCGCCAACTACAACACCGCCGCGACCGCCTGCTCGCCGAGCCGTGGTGTTTTAGTGACGGGTCTGTACAGTCACCAGACCTGGTTCGGCACGACGCTTGTCGTGATTCCCGGGCAGTCACATGCCGATTCGCCCTCGCTACAGCCAGAGTTTCCGACGTACGGCAAACTGCTGCGCAACGCGGGCTATATCACCCCGTACATCGGCAAGTGGCACCTGACGCAATCCACGGGCGGCACGCAGGATATCTCCGCTTTTGGCTTCCAGGGCCTGACCTATCCGGACCCGATCGCCAACAACCTGCAGGGCACTTATGGTGACATGAGTGATCCGGATTATTACTACTACAGCGATGAATACATCGCCACGCAGGCGGCCACCTGGCTGCGCAACAAGCAGGTCGGCGACCAGCCCTGGTGCCTGACCGTCGGCTTCCAGAACCCGCACGACCAGGAGTTCTTCCCCGCCGGTACCGAGTACCAGACCTACACCGAGCTGTTTGCGAACTCGCCCTACGCACAAGTGCAGAATTGGTCGACCGCCGTCTGCGCCCCGGCCGTAACCTGGGCCAACAACGTGCTGCGCAATCCCCCACAGGTCTACAGCATCAATACACCGCCCAACTGGGAGACGGTCGCCCAACTGGAGCGGAACAAGCCCGCAGCGCAGATCGTGAACCGCGAGTTCTGCGAGGCGGAGTGGGGCGGTATTAACGAAAACCGCAGTGCCACCTCCTTCACGGTCGTGCAGTACCCGGGCTCGGCCACGGCCTATAGCGGCTACCAGGTGCCTACGGTCAATGGCGTGCCAGCGGGCATTGGCCTCGCTCCCTTCAGCTACTGGCAGAAGGCGCTAAACCTCTATACGCAGCTGCTCGGCATCCTGGACGTCCAGGTCGGCCGCGTCGTCGATGCGCTGCCGCCTGAAGTCGCCAAGAACACCATCGTTGTCTTCACCTCGGACCATGGCGACTACGTTGGTGCCCACGGCATGGTGGCAGGCAAAACAAACACCATGTACGACGAAGCGCTGCGCGTGCCGCTTATCGTGAAGGACCCAACGGGCACATTCACCGGGGATATTTCAACGGTGCGCACGCAGCTCACCTCGTCCGTGGATCTGATGCCGATGCTGGTGGGGTTTGCCTACGGCGGCCAGAAGTCTCAGTGGATGCAGGGCGACTATGCCGAAATGTATGGCAACCGGTATGACATGTTCCCTATTCTCAAATCCGCTAATGTCGCCGGTCGTGAATATGCGTTGTTTGCCACCGATGAAGTGTGCGAGTCTAAGTATGACTTTGCCACGGCACCGCATGCGGTAACGAATCAGCGTACACCGACCCATATCATGGGTGTGATTACACCGGAGTACAAGCTGGGGGTGTACTCTTGCTGGCCAGCCGGCACAACGGACCCTTCTCTACTAGATCAGCAATATGAGTATTACAACTATGCAACAATCGGGGGGCAGCAGGAGATTGATAATACTTACAGCACGACTCCGGCAGCCCGCCAAATTAAGGACAACCTGATGAATGTGCTGGTGCCGACTGTGCTCGAGAAGCCGCTGCCTGCGGCGTACCTGCAGGCACAAGCCACAGCAAAAGCGGGCTTGATCGCCTTTAACCTGCTGGACCAGTCATCCGGTAGAGAGTAATCGATAGTGATCCTGGCTGATTAGAGACATTGGCCAGAAAAGTCGGGGCGATGGCGATGACTTAAAGTAGTCACCGCCATCGCCCCGCTGTTAAACGTTCCTTCAGTTTCTTACAGCTTATTTTGTAGCGTTCTTTGCGGCCAAACCTAGGAAAAACAAGCTCCACCCCTGTAAGAGGAGCTCAATCCCGATCAGCATCCCTGGCACCCACACGCTGTTATCTGGCCAGCCGGCCAGAATCAGGCCGCCCAGAAGAATCGACAAGGCGGCAGACACCAAAGGTAAGAACCAGCCGCTAAACTGGGTGTGTTGAAAGGCCGTCACCAGACGCAGTCCGCCTGTCGCAAAGAGTAGCGTCGCCATATAGAGCGTCACGCCTTCCAGCGCCGCAACCGGCGAGACCCAGACGATCACGCCAATCGCCACATAGATTAAGGCGAAGACGAGCTGGATCGACACCGACTTCCAGCCCCTGGCTTGCAACGCATGCAGGGCCTGCATAATGCCGGCGGCCAGTGCAAAGCCGCCCATCAGGCTGATTGAGGCAATGGAAAAGAAGGCCTCGGCGAACACGCCGATCGAACCCAGAATAATCATCAGCAGACCCATCCAGATCAGCGTGCCGGGGCGATGCGCGAGCGCACCGAGAATTTTGGCCTGGGTGTCCGTCAGTTGGGAAGTCATCAAACTCATGCGAAGTCCTTCGGGATATATAAGTCGGCCTATTTTACGCGTGCTCTAAGGCATTTACTCGGCATCGCGGTCCTGTTGCTGGAGCGCCCACATCTGCGCATACACCCCATTTGCTGCAAGGAGTGCGGCGTGCTTACCGCGCTCCACGATATGCCCGGCGTCCAGCACGATAATCTCGTCGGCATTCATCACGGTCGACAGGCGATGCGCAATGATCAGTGTGGTGCGGCCACGTGCGGCAATATCCATGCTGGCCTGAATCGCCTTTTCGGTTTTGGAATCGAGTGCCGAGGTCGCTTCATCAAACACCAGAATCGGCGGATTCTTGAGCAGGGCCCGGGCAATCGCCACGCGTTGCTTTTCACCCCCGGAAAGTTTGAGCCCACGCTCACCTACACGACTCTCGTAACCGTCGGGCAAGGTCTCGACAAACTCATGTAGATGCGCTGCCTTGGCGGCCGCAATGACTTGCTCGCGGGTTGCCGACGGGTTGCCGTAAAGAATGTTGTAATACAACGTGTCGTTAAATAGCACCGTATCCTGGGGCACGATCGCAATGCCACTACGCAGGCTGTGCTGATCGATCTTTCTGAGATCGATGCCGTTCATCAGGATCCGCCCGCCGGTTACATCGTAGAAACGATAGATCAGGCGCGCCAGCGTCGACTTGCCGGCGCCCGAATGACCGACCGCGGCAACCGTCTGTCCTGCCGGGATCTCGAATGACACATTGGTCAGAATCTGCCGTGCCGGTTCATACGCAAAATCGACGCCGTCGAAATGCACACTGATCGGCGGCAGTGGCAACGGCCGTGCATCTGGTGCATCGACGATCTCGCGCTGCTTGTTGAGCAGTCCGAACATGCGCTCGATATCGGTCAGCGCCTGACGGATCTCGCGGTACACCACACCAAAGAAGTTGAGCGGCATATAGAGTTGGAACAGGAAAGCGTTCACCAGCACCAGATCACCCACGGTCATGGTGCCGTCGACCACACCTTGCGCGGCGTGCCACATCATGGCCACCAGGCCAGTCACGATGATCAGCTGCTGCCCCATGTTGAGTACGGTCAGCGTCATCTGGCTGCGCACCGAAGCATCTTCCCAGCGGCGCATCGCCTCGTCATAGCGACTCAGCTCGAAGGCTTCATTGTTGAAATACTTGACCGTCTCGTAGTTCAGCAGACTATCAATGGCGCGGGTATTGGCGGCCGAGTCCGCTTCGTTGACCGCGCGACGAATATGGATCCGCCAGTTCGAGACGACGACCGTAAAAGCGACATAGGCAACAATGGAGGCCAGCGTGATCCAGACAAAGACCTGGTCATATTCAATCGCCAGAACGGCCATCACCATGAGTAGTTCAATCAGCGTCGGCAGGATCGAATACAGCGTATAGCTGATCAGGTTGGAAATCGCCCGTGTGCCGCGATCAATATCGCGCGATACACCGCCGGTTTGGCGCTCCAGGTGAAAGCGCAGCGATAGGTTGTGCAGATGGGTAAAGACCGAGAGCGCGATGCGGCGTATCGCCTGCTGTGTCACGCGCACAAAGAGGATCTCGCGCAGCTCGCTAAACCCTGTGCTGGCCAGCCGCATAAAGCCGTAAAGCAACAGCAAGGCGACCGGCAGTACGAGCGTCACGTTTTCGGTGGGTGTCAGTGCGTCGATCATATTCTTGAAAATGATCGGCACATAAACGCTGGCCATCTTGGCCAGGATCAGCGCCGCAAACGCGGCCAGCATGCGGCCTTTATACGCCCAGAGCCAGGGCAACAGCGCTTTGAGTGTGGTCCAGACATGCAACGGTTCGTTGCTGGCGGGACCGACGGCTTTATTTCCGTGACGCGACATGCGTTTTGACCTTGATGACCTTAAAATAACCCCTGTAGTTTAATCTTTCTCGCCACAATATCGTTACTCGCCATGATCGACACACCCTGCCAGATGCCCGACCTGACCCCTGTGCTCAAGGTCATTCCCATGCCCTCGGATGCCAACCAGTATGGCGATGTCTTCGGTGGCTGGACCATGGCGCAGATCGATCTGGCGGGCGCCGTACTGGCGCACAAGGCGACCCGGGGGCGTGTCGCGACGGTGGCGGTGAATACGATGCAGTTTCATCAACCGGTGTCGGTGGGCGATATCGTCTCGTTCTTTGCCGAAGTGGAGCGGCGTGGCAATTCGTCGATTACCATCAAGGTGCAGATGTACGCCGAGCGTCACCCGGCCAATCCAGTTACCGTGAAGGTGACCGAAGCCTCGATTACCTACGTGGCACTGAACCCGGATGCGTCCAAGCGCCAGATCCCGGCTGCATAACGCTGAGCAACAGGCTAAGCAGCGTTAAAGCCCCAGTTCACCCCATATTGCATCAACCCGCGCCTTGACGGCCGGGTCCTGCGTAATCGGTGTGCCCCACTCGCGGCTGGTTTCGCCCGGCCACTTGTTGGTGGCATCCAGCCCCATTTTGCTGCCCAGCCCCGCTACCGGCGACGCAAAGTCCAGATAATCGATCGGCGTATTGTCGACCAGCATCGTGTCGCGCGTCGCGTCCATGCGTGTGGTCATCGCCCAGACCACTTCCTTCCAGTCGCGGATATCCACATCATGGTCCACCACGATGATGAACTTCGTATACATGAACTGGCGCAGGAAACTCCAGACGCCCATCATGATGCGTCGGGCATGGCCAGCGTACTGCTTGCGAATACTCACGACGGCCAGACGGTACGAACAGCCTTCCGGCGGCAGATAGAAATCGCTGATCTCCGGAAACTGTTTCTGCAGCAACGGCACAAACACTTCGTTGAGCGCTACGCCCAGCATTGCCGGTTCGTCGGGCGGTTTGCCCGTATACGTCGAGTGGTAGATCGGATTTTTGCGCATCGTGATGCGCTCGATCGTGAACACCGGAAATTTCGCCTGCTCGTTGTAGTAACCCGTATGGTCGCCATAGGGGCCTTCGAGCGCAGTATCATTTGGATGAATCACGCCTTCCAGCACGATCTCGGCCGAGGCCGGTACCTGAAGCGTCGATCCCAGGCAGCGCACAAGTTCCGTTTTGCTCCCGCGCAACAAGCCCGCAAACTGGTATTCCGACAGCGTATCCGGTACTGGCGTTACGGCCCCCAGAATCGTCGCCGGGTCGCAACCCAGCACCACGGCCACCGGGAAGGGTTGGCCCGGATTCGCCAGTTGGTGATCGCGAAAATCCAGTGCGCCGCCGCGGTGCGCCAGCCAGCGCATGATCACCTTGTTCGGTCCCAGCACCTGTTGCCGATAGATGCCCAAGTTCTGCCGCGTCTTGGTCGGGCCGCGCGTGACGGTGAGCCCCCAGGTAATCAGCGGCGCCACGTCGCCCGGCCAGCAGTGCTGGATCGGCAAACGTGTGATGTCGACATTTTTGCCTTCGATCACCACTTCCTGGCACGGTGCCGACGACACCTGCTTCGGCGACATCGTCAGTACCTGCTTGAGCAGGGGCAGTTTTTCCCAGGCGTCCTTGAAGCCCTTGGGCGGTTCCGGTTCTTTCAGCATGGCGAGCACCTGGCCGATCTCGCGCAGCTTGGTCAGTGCTTCGGCATCGGTTGCCACGTTCTGTCCCATGCCGAGTGCTACGCGCCGTACCGTGCCGAACAGGTTGCCCAGCACCGGTGTGTCGAATCCTGTCGGATGTTCAAACAGAATGGCCGGGCCGGCCTGACGCAGAACACGGTCGCAGATCTCGGTCATTTCCAGATGTGGGCTGACCGGGGTCGTTACGCGTTTCAGTTCACCCATCTGTTCGAGTTGGGCGATAAAGTCACGCAGGTCTTTATAGTTCATGCGTTGTTTCCGGATTCGGTCAAATGAGCTTGTCGAGGACGATGCCGGCAAAAATCGCGGCGCCAAACCAGTTGTTATGCATGAAAGCCGCGAAGCACCGACCCGTATCGCGGTCCTTGATCAGCTGATAGTGATACAGCGCAATCATGGCCGCGACGAGTAAGCCCAGCCAGTAGAAGCCACCCAGCGCCATGGCACTGCCCACAACAGCCAGAATCGCCAGCGTTAATCCGTAGCACAGCATCACAGCAGTTACATCGTAGCGGCCAAAGGTAATCGCCGAGGTTTTGATGCCAATCTTGAGATCATCGGGCCGGTCGACCATGGCGTACTCCGTATCGTAGGCAATCGCCCAGAAAATGTTGGCCAGCAGCATCCACCAGGCCACCGTCGGCACCGTCCCCAGAATGGCCGCAAAGCCCATCGGAATGCCGAAGCCAAACGCAATGCCCAGATAGCCTTGGGGAATCGCCAGAAAACGTTTGGTGAACGGGTAGCTGATTGCAAGGAAAACGGCCACCACGGCGAGTAACTCCAGCAGCGGTGTGATGATTGGCGACACGGTGACTGCCGCCAGCGTGACCAGAATCACGAATACCGCAATGGCTTCCCTGGGGCTCACCCAACCCGCCACCAGCGGCCGATCTTTGGTCCGGGAGACGTAACCATCAAACTTGCGATCTGCCAGATCATTCACCACGCATCCTGCGGAGCGCATGAAGAAGGTACCCAGAATAAAAATCACCAGCACGTTTAACGGCGGCAACCCATCGGCGGCCAGCCAGAGCGCCCACAGCGTCGGCCAAAGCAGAAGCAATGTGCCGATCGGGCGATGCGCCCGCATCAGTCGGAGGTAGCACACCCATTTGGGGGGTATGGCGTCGTGTCTGATATCCGGGGAATGAGGTCGCGCAGTCATGCCGCTATTTTACGGGGCGTTCACTGATCTGGTACGAACTTCAATACATTGCCGTTGATGCAGTAGCGCTTGCCGGTGGGGGCGGGACCATCGTCAAATACGTGGCCCAGATGGATCCCGGAGCTGGCGCTACGGACTTCGACCCGATGCATGCCATGGCTGTTGTCTTCATGCAGCGTGATCGACCCGGGTACCGGCTGGAAGAAACTGGGCCAGCCGGTACCGCTGTCGAACTTGCTATCGCTGCGGAATAATGCGGCGCCGGTAATCAGATCGACGAAGGTGCCCGCGCGGTGCTCACCGAGCAGCGGGCTCGTGAACGGGCGCTCGGTGCCGCTCTGGAACGCGACCAGGCATTGGGTGGGCGTGAGCGGGTTGCCGTCCACGTCGTAGGCTTCGGCGCTGATGCCGTTTTTTCCGTCGCGCTCAGCTGGGGCGGTGCGCGCCACAAAGGGAAACTTCACGCCGGTGCCGCCCAGGCCGCAGTAGCCATTGGGGTTTTTCACCAGATAGTCCTGATGGTATTCCTCTGCCGTGTAATAGGTGGTGAGGGGCGCGATTTCCGTCGTAATCGGTCCTTTGCCGGCGGCGGTCAGCGCTTGCTGGTAAATAGTGCGTGTCTGTTCCGCCGTCTTCAATTGCGCCTCATTTTGCGTATAGATGGCGCTGCGGTAATTGGAGCCGATATCGTTGCCCTGGCGATCGCCCTGTGTCGGGTCATGGCTCTCCCAGAACTGGGCCAGCACCTGCGTCAGCGTCACCTGCTTCGGGTCAAACGTCACCTTCACCACTTCGGCATGATTGCGGCCGGTCGCCCGGCCAAACCTCAGTGCGCGCTCATGGGCGAGCACCGCTTCGTAATCGCCGGCAACATCACCGTTGGCGTAACCACTCTCGACATCAAGTACACCTGGCAGCTGCGACATACGCCGTTCTGCACCCCAGAAGCAGCCCATGCCCAACACGATGGATTCCGTGCCGGGTGGATTCGCCAAGGTGATGGCAGGAAGGGCGGGCTTTGGCAGGGTGGTCACCATCGTTTTCTCCGGGCAGGCCGACAGGCCAATCAATATAAGACACGCTATGAGCCATCGGACGATGCCTCGTCCGCGCAAAAACGTGTTCATTTTTTCTTCTTCTTGCTCGTTTTACGCAAAGGACAGTCTTTGCAGCGAGGCTTGCTGTTGCAGCATTTCTTGCTCATGAACAACTCCTGGGGCGATAGTAGCTTTCGTTTCTTAAGGCTATCTGCGGCAGCCATGAACCGCAACCCCAAGGTCGCTGGGGTTATCCGATCCTTGCAACGACCTGTGTCTCAGAAATGCAACACAAATGAGAATCGTTACTATTACTTGTTGAGAACAAGTCTCATTCATGATATTGTGCGGCGCATGAATATCACCCTCCTCAATCATCCCGGATATGGCGACGTCAGAAAAATAACGCTGGCCGTCGCCTTGCTGCATGTTGGGGCGATATTGCTGTTGGGGTTCTGGGCGGCGATTTTCGCAACGCAACCGGACCCCATCGTCATGATGGCGGAAATGGTGGACCGGGAATCCTCGGCGCTGGTTCAAACTATCAAGAACCAGGCCGTTCAGGATCAGCGCAAGGAAAAGAAAGAAAAGATCGTCATCAGGGAAAAGGCAATCGCCCAGGAGCAGGCATCGACCAAGGCGGTTGAGGGTGACCCGGCAGCGGCACCCGTGCATATGCCGGATGCCAGTGCCTCTGATCTGCATAACCCCAAACCGCACTACCCGCCGGTCAGCCGTAGCAAAGGCGAACAAGGGACCGTCCTGCTCAAAGTGTGCGTGGCAGCCGCCGGCAATGTGGACTCGGTCGAAATTGCCAAATCATCGGGATACACCCGACTAGATCGGTCTGCCGCCGACACCGTGGAGCGCTGGCGCTTTTATCCGGCGCGCAAGGGCGGCCAACCGGTGGCCCTGTGCTACCAGCTACCGATCCGGTTTTCACTGGATCAGCCATGATTTCCAACAAAAACTCTCCAGTAAAGGCGTACTCATATGAATGAACAATTGGGCTTATTCCACATGTTGCAATCCGGTGGCTTCATCATCGGCATGACGGCAATCGCTCTCCTGGTGATGTCCATCATCTCCTGGACCGTCATCATCGTGAAGGGTCTGGGCGTGCAGCGCGCCAAGAAGCAGGCCGCTGCGCTACAGAACTTCTGGCACAGCACGGATCTGGCGCACGGCATCCGGGCATTAGATAACGTGCCGGGCCACACTAATCCCTTCAAGCAACTGGCCGTTGAGGGACAAAGCGCCATGCAGCATCATCGCCACAGCGACAAACAATTGCATGACACCCTGGACCTGAGCGACTGGATGACGGGCAGCCTGAGCAACGCCATCGATGACGCCAGGGATCGTCTGAGCCACGGACTGGCGCTGCTGGCGTCGATCGGTTCGACCGCCCCGTTTGTGGGTCTGTTCGGCACCGTCTGGGGAATCTACCACGCGCTGCTCACCATCAGCGATGCCGGCAGCGCCGGCTTGGATAAAGTGGCTGGCCCGGTGGGTGAGGCCCTCATCATGACGGCCTTTGGTCTGGTCGTGGCGATCCCGGCAGTTCTGGGCTACAACGCGCTGGTGCGCGGTAATGCCTTTATCGTAGGCAAGCTCAACCGCTTTGCCTACGACCTGCATGCCTACTTTGTCACAGGCACCCGCATCGAGCGGCCCCAGGTGGTGCGCCGCATGGGTCAGCAGGGCTGAGCATCATGGCATTCGGAACCCTCGACAACAACGATAGCGCCGTCATGAGCGAAATCAACATGACGCCGCTGGTCGACGTGATGCTGGTCTTGCTCATCATCTTTATCGTCACAGTACCCGTCATGAAGCACTCGCTCGAAATCGATCTGCCCAGGGTATCGACCGCGCCCCAGCTTGAAAAGCCCGATGTGGTCAAACTCAGTGTCGATGCCAAGGGTGGTTACAAGATCAATGGCGCATCCGTCAGCGATGAGGCCTTGAAAAAAGAACTGGATGAAATGGCCACGCACCATCCGCAGCCGGTGATGCACATCTACGGTGACAAACAGGTGGTCTACGAGCGGGTGATTAACGTCATGGGCATGGCCAACAAGGCAGGCATCGAAAAAGTCGGCTTTGTCACGGACCCGGGCAACTAACCATGAGCAGCAAACTCCCCCGTCAGAGCCTGGCCCCCCGGTTGATTTCTGAGACAGGTTTGGCCTTTGTAGCAGGGCTGCCGGCAGCGGCGAAGCAGCCCGTGGCCTCAGGGGCGGTGCGCCGGGTGAGTAGCCGCGTACTTCTGGGGGAGAGCCAGAGTCTGGTGATTGACCATGAAGGCGTCTCTTACATCCTGCGGGCCACGCGCCTCGGCAAACTCATTCTGACTAAATGACCATCATGAACGAAACGCAAAAAACACGAAACAGTCTGGTCCTGCTCATGGCAGCGAGCCTGCTCAGTGCCTGTTCGCACACCGGCGCCGTGCATCACGCCAACATGACCATGACCAACCCGGATGCCGATGTCGAAACTGAAGAGCTCATGCAGGAAACCAACCTGACCAGCATTCGTTAATGCCAGGTCAATCGACCATTTAACAATTTGTTGTAGCAAGCCGTACAGGAGCCACAGGCTCCCGCGATGCAGCCAGCCAATTTAATCCTCCACCCGATCGGGTCGGGGGCAATCAAAGGTAAGGCGCATCGTATGAACAAGAGAAAACATCGAAAAAAACAACCAGTCACGGCGGCACGACAGCTACGAGCAGCGCAACGCATCCCCACGTTAGGCGCAACGATTGCCGCGCTCATGGTGACCCCGCTCACCGCACTGGGGCAAAGCCAGGAGGACCTGCAAACGCTCAAAGAAGTTCAGGTGCGTGCGCAGGCAGAAGGTTTGGAAATTAACCGCTATACCGTGAAGACGACGAAAGCCAGCAAGTTCGAACAGGATGTCGCCGAGGTGCCGCAGGCCATCACCATCGTGCCCGACACCCTGATGACGGACCAGAACGCGACAACGCTCGAGGAGGCCATGAAAAACGTGCCCAGTGTCACCTTCAATTCGGGCGAAGGTGGTCGTATCGGCGATAACATCAATATTCGCGGTTTTTATACCTTCGGCGACATGTACGTCGATGGCATGCGTGACACGGCCCAGTACAACCGGGATACATTTAACGATGCGGCGATCGAAGTGCTGCGCGGCTCGGCCTCGATGCTCTTTGGTCGGGGTCAGGCCGGGGGCGTCATTAACCAGATCTTCAAGAAGGCTTACCTGGCCGACAAAAGTGAAGTCAGCGTCATCGGGGGCAGTTTTGACTACTTCCGAAGTACCGCAGACGTGAACAGGGTCGTTAACCGGGAACAAAGCTCGGCAGTCCGGATTAATGCCGTCGTGCAGGACTCGGCAAGCTCTCGTAATCAGGTGACCAACCATACCCAGGGGGTGGCGCCCACGTACTCATGGGGCATCGGCACCTATAACCAGATTGATGCCAGTTATTACTACCTGAAAACCAATCTCGTACCGGATTACGGGATAGGCTTTAATGGTCAGACAAAAAATCCAGTCGATACACCGGGGTCGACCTTCAGCGGCACGATTGCGGATATCGAGAACAACGTGACGCAATTCGGCACACTGAGCCAGAATTACAGTTTTGATAGAGACACCTCACTGGTCACCAAGCTCAAGTACTCCAACTACACGCGCTCGCTTTGGGCGAATAAAGGCCGCGGTTATAACGGAACGACACAAGCCTTTCCGTACCCCGTGACCACCTTATCAAATGGCGGAACGACGCGTGGCGCGAATGAAGAAACCCTGGCCTTCCAGTCAGACTTTAATAAAACGGGCAATCTGTGGGGCATGGGCCATACGGTGATGGCTGGCGTCGAGTACTACCGGGAACACGTTTACCGGTACAACTACGATTCGAGTAATTGTCAGCCCGCCACAACGGGAACCGGTACCGCCTGGATCACCGTGAACAACAATCAGCTGATTAATGACCGATGTACGCAGGGTTATGCCAACCTGGTCAAAGTCCCTGGCAGTGTTTTTTCCTATCAGGCCAACTCTTACGCCATTTATGGACAGGATATGGTCGAGCTGACCCGGGGTGTCAAAGTCATGGGCGGGATTCGGAACGACTGGATGAATGCTGTTTACAATCAACCGGATTCAACGGTTGCCAGCGCCATGAAGAATCAGGGGCTGGATTACTCCTCACCGAGCTATCGAGCAGGCCTACTGTATGAACCGCTGCCCAACTTCGGAACCTTTTATCTGTCCTGGAGCGATTCGTTCAGTCCGACCGCAGATCTTTATCAACTCTCTGCGACATCGGGAGCGCAGCTACCCGCCGAAACCAGCGAACTGACCGAGATTGGCTACAAAGGCGATATCAACGATCTGGGCCTTTCGTTCCGAGCCACGGCATACCATCAGGTTAAAAACTACGAGCGCAACACGGATCTTTCCAGCACGGCAGCGCTACGATCAACGCGTCGGCATACGGATGGACTGGAATTTGAAGTCACCGGCAGCATCACGGAAAAATGGGATATTTTCAGCGGCCTCGGCCTCATGGATTCGCGCATTGATATCCCTGCCAACTCGGCAGCCGCTCAAATGGTGGGCCAGGCCCCGTCGAACAGTACCCCCTATACCTATAATCTCTGGACGACCTACAAACTGCCCTATGGCTGGAAGGTCGGCGGCGGGGTTAACGGCATGGGCCGTCGTAACGTCTATGGGCAGACAGGGTCAAGTTATAACGCGCCGAACTGGGTTGCCGCTCAGGCAACGGTCGATGGTCTGATCCAGTATGACGCCAAGCATTACACATTGCGTTTGAATGCCTACAACCTCTTCAACACCACGAACTACGTATCGCTCTACGAAAACGGCGGATTCGCCGTGCCCGGAACCTATCAGGCGTTTCAGGGCGCACTCATCGTCAAGTTTTAATCAGGAAAGGCTCTCATGCTCTTACAAATTCCGCAGGTGCTCACCAAGCAGCAGGTGAAGGAGATTCGCCAGATTATTGACCCTGCGGATTGGGCCGATGGCGTGGTCACCGCCGGCAGCCAATCGGCCAAGGCCAAGAACAATACGCAGTTGCCGGAAGACGGCGACGCCTGCAAGAAGGCCCGCACCATCGTGCTGCATGCGCTGGCCACCAACGACCTGTTTCTGACCGGGGCCTTGCCCAAGCGGATCTACCCGCCCTTGTTTAATCGCTACACCGGCCAGAAGAATGCCTTCGGTAACCATATCGATAACTCGGTGCGCACGCATGCGGCCACGGGTCGTCATGTGAGGACCGATGTCTCCTGTACGCTATTCCTGACCGAGCCGGAAGACTATGACGGTGGCGAACTCGTCATCGAAGACACCTTCGGCTGTCAGAAAATCAAATTCGCTGCGGGCGATATGGTGCTCTACCCGAGTTCATCGGTTCATCGGGTTGAGCCGGTCACGCGCGGCGCACGCATCTCCTGCTTTTTCTGGACCGAGAGCATGGTGCGCTCCGACGAGCAGCGTCGCCTGCTCTACGACCTCGATATGTCGATCATCGAGCTACGCAAAGCGCATGGCGAAACCGATGAGGCCATCCGCCTGACGGGCGTGTATCACAACCTGTTACGCATGTGGGCGGATGTCTGAGGCGGGCAGGCCAGGCAATGAACGATTGTGATGGACCTGTGATGACGGACATATTTGAGCGGGAAAGCCGGAAGTTGATGTAGATCAAATAACGGGCATTATTTTTGGCAACCTATGGTCTGATCCCCCATAATGCGCAATTGGTATTCCTATGATCCAAACCCTGCGCCCATCTCTGCCAATTCGTGCCCGCCAGCAATTTAGTCGCGGGCTCTTAGCGTTGGTCGTTTGCTGGCAGGCGTTGATCATGTTCATGCCGGTGGCGCAGGCTAAAGCCGCTGCGGGCGAAGGCCAATGGGAAACCGTCTGTACGATGCAAGGCAGCAGCCAGGTTTGGGTTGCCGGCAATGATGCCGAAAGCGATACCCAGACGAAATCTGGCGGCCATTGCCCGCTCTGCCTGATGAGCCAGACCGGTATTGCCCCGCCCTCAGTCTTTGACTTCAAGATGCATCAGGCTGCTGGTGCCGAAGTCGGCCAACTGGCCTTTACGGCCATCTATCTCACCCGCGCCTGGTCTGAACCCGCCACCGGTCCTCCCGCACAACGCTGATCTGACCTGAGGTACCGACTTTTAGGGTCGGTGTATGTGTCTGTGCGCGCGATCGCTTCCTGAAAGCCCCGCAGCGCCAGTCATTGTCTGATTGGAGTTGTGATGAAGTCTCGTTCAATTTTTGTCCGCAAGCCTGTGGCGCTTGCGGTTAGCCTTGTTTTTGCCCCGCTTTTTTCACCCGTCTCTGCCTGGGCGCAGGAGTCCACCACCGAGCCGATTAACGTCGACGTAACAGCAACGCGGTTTGAAGCCGATGCCTCAGTCATCGGCAAAGAGCTCGATCTGCAGCGCGCCGCCAACGTCGATACCGCCACGCTGATGACCAATGTCTCGGGTGTCGCCTTTCAAACAGGAGGCGCCGTATCCAGTATCCCGGTCATTCGTGGCCTGGCGGATCAGCGCATCAATGTGCTGGTCGATGGCGTTGATGCGGCGCCGGCCTGCCCGAACCACATGAATACCCCGCTCTCGTACGTCGATCCATCAAGCATCCAGAGCCTCACGGTTTACAAGAGCCTGAAGCCGGTGAGTATTGGACTGAACAGCATCGGTGGCGCCATAGTGGCCAGTACGGGGCAGCCGACTTTTGCCGAAGACGGCAAGAACCTCATAACCGGTAATGCAGGATTTTTCTACGGCACGAACAATAACAACATCGGTGGCAATGTGAAGGTCACCACCGCCACCGACTGGCTGAGCCTCACCTACACGGCATCCACCTCTTCGGCCAACAACTACACGGCAGGCGGTAACTTCCACGCACCGCAGTCAACCACAGGCACCACGGCTAATGGCCCGAAAAGTGCCACGGTCCTGCCCCCGAATATGGTCGGATCGACATCCTACGAGTCGACGAATCAGGCGGTGGCACTGGCCCTGAAGCACGATAAGCATACAGTCCAGTTGCAATATAGCTGGCAGGACATTCCCTATGAAAACTATCCGAATCAGCGGATGGACCTGACGGGTAACCAGGAGCAACGATTCAACCTACGCTACTGGGGGGGCTACGATTGGGGCAAGCTCGAGAGTCAGGCCTACTACGAAACCCTGAACCACACGATGAACTTCGGCCCGAACAAACAGTATTTTTATGGCATGCAGGGTCAGTCCGCCGGCATGCCGATGAACACCAACAGCAACACGGCCGGGGTCAAAGTCAAAGGCGATATCGATCTGAGTGCAGGTTCGCTGTTGCGAACGGGTGCGGAATGGCAGCGGTATTACCTGAATGACTGGTGGCCGCCCGTCGCCAATTCGATGATGATGTCGCCGAATACCTTTCGCAATATCAACGGCGGCCTGCAGAACATTGCCTCCGTCTTTGGGGAATGGGAAAAGCAGTTCGACCCTAAGTTAAAAACTCTGTTCGGAGTGCGTTACTCGCTGGTGAATTCGTCCACGGGCAACGTCAACGGCTATATGAATAACAATATGGCCAATGAAGTGACCGATGCCAACGCATTCAATAGTACCAACAGCTATCGCAACTTCAACGATGTCGACGTCACGTTGACGACCAGTTACAAACATAACTCGCATCACGACATGGAGCTGGGTTTGGCGCGTCAGGTGCGCGCGCCGAATCTCTATGAGCTGTATTCATGGTCGACCTCGTCGATGAACGCGGTCATGAATAACTTTGTCGGCGATGGTAACGGCTATTTTGGCAACCCCAACCTGAAAGCGGAGACGGCTTATACGGCGTCGGCGGCGTGGGATGTGCACACCGAAGACCGCGAATATATGGTGAAAGCCTCGCCGTTCTATTCCTACGTGCAGAACTACATCGATGCTGTCCAGTGGAGTTCCAACTGCGGCATGACCAAAACGAGCGTCTGTCCATCGACAAGTTCACCTGCAGCAACGCTCAAGGGGGGGCAGTTTAACGTGATGCAGTACGTGAATCAGAACGCCAACCTGGCGGGGATCGATCTCGATGGCCAGATGCCCATTGCCAAAACCCAATTCGGTCGCTTTAGTGCCCAGGGTTTGTTTAACTGGACCTATGGCAAAAACCTGGTCACGGGGTACGGTCTGTATAACGTCATGCCGGTCAACGGCAAACTCAACTTTACGCACCAGTACGGGGGCTGGGATAACCAGATCCAGCTGGTTGCCGTTGCCAACAAAAATAACTTTTTGTCGGTGGAGCGCAATGAAATCCCGACCCCGGGTTATTTTCTGACTAACCTCAAGGCCAGTTATTCCTGGGCAAAGACGCGGATCGATACCGGGATCAACAACCTATTCAATACGTTGTATTACCAGCCGCTGGGCGGTGCGTATCTCGGCCAGGGCGCCACCATGGGCATCAACAGCGTTCCCTACGGCGTACCGCTACCCGGTATGGGTATTTCGTACTACACCGCCGTTAACGTCAAGTTCTGAGGAGAAGCATCATGGCACGTACCAGTCGACAATCTCATCTGAGCCCAGAAGCCATGAAAGCCATACGCAAACGTCTTGGCCGCAACCAGCGCGATTTCTGGTCGATGTTCGGCGTTTCGCAGCCGCTTGGTTCCAGATTCGAGAAGGACATCACGCCCTCGGTGCCGGTCGCCATGTTGGTGTGGCTGCGTACTCAACAGAAGCTGAGTGATCATGATCTGATCGATGCGTTGGCCGCGCTTGGCCTTTCAAGCTCCGGTCCTTGCGCAAGAACCGACGCGGCGCTGCTGGCGGCATGAAAAAACCCCGGCGTAGGGCCGGGGTTCTTCAGGTCACGTGAATAAGACTCAGTGGCCGGCAGGCAAGCCTTTGTCTTTGACCTTCGCCTGAACAGTCACTTCACCCGCTTTTTCGAACTTCAGTTTGATCGGCAGCATATCGCCGGCCACCAGCGGGCGGTTCAAGCCGATCAGCATGATGTGATACGCGCCCGGCTTAAGCTTCAACTCACCGTTTGCCGGGATATCCATGGCGGTCACCGGCACCATTTTCATCGCGCCATCGAGCATCTTCACGTCATGCAGTTCGGTCGCCTTGGCGCAATCACAGTTGGCGGCAACGATCTTGTCGGCAGCCCCCTTATTCTTGACTTCCATATAGGCGGCAGAAACCTGGCCGGGCTGGCCGGAGCGTGCCCAGATATCATCAATACTGATGTTGCCGATTTTGGCATCGGCCGCGTAAACACCTGCAGCAGCACAGAAAGCGGCGGTGGCAATCGTTAAACGACGGATCATGATTTTCTCCCGGTTAATAAAGCAGTCGAGCCCAAGGCCCACAGATCCATTCTACGACTTCGTCAACCGGTGAACAGAATTTCTCGCCAATAAAACCGCGAATTATTCACACAGAATAATCTCGTTGCGTTTTTGTCACGGTCGCGGTCATGGCGCCGCAAATCGCCAGTGTCCAGACAATGAGCGGTCCGCTGGGCAGATCGAGCCATGCCGAACCGGCAAGTCCGATCGCATACGCCAGAGTGGCCAGCGCAGCGGCGGTTTTGAGACGCCGTTCTTTTGAACCGATCCTGACTGTTGCCAATGCGGGAATAATCAGCGTCGCAAACACCAGATACACGCCGACCAGCTGCACCGAGAGCGTGATGGCTACCGCGAATAGGGCATAGAACATCGGGCGACTGGTCCGCGTCACCCACAGCGCGACGAGCAATACACCGGTCAACGCCGCGCTGGTGATGAGTTGCTCGCGCGAGACCCAGAGGATCTGCCCGGAAAGCAGGTCGGTCATGTGTTCCCCGGCATGTGGGTCGCCCGCCAGGATCAGGATACCGGCCGTCGCCGCCAGCACGAACAGCGTGCCAATGATCGGTTCCTGATAACGGGTGCTCATGCGTTCGCAGGCCATCAACAGCAAGGAGGCGCCTAGCGCCAGAACCATCGCGCCCAGTTGCGTCAGCAGGGGCGGTGCGCCCTCGCCGATCAGGACCGTGACGAGGAGTGCACCCAACCCTGCCACCTGGGCGATGGCCAGATCCATGAAGATGATGCCGCGTTCCAGGACCTTGAAACCCAGCGGGACATGGGTGGCGATCACCAATAGGCCGGCCACAAAGGCCGGCAGCAGAATATCGCCGAGGATCAGCAGGTCCGTCATGGTGTGCTTTGTTTGAGTGCCGCCAGCAGCAGGCCAAGCGTTTGATCGTACAGCTCGGCCAGCGATGTAACACGCTCGTTACCGCCCACTGTAAAAGGTAAAACCACTTCGGGGATGCCGGACTTTTCGCTGAGCCAGCGCGCCGGTGCGTCGTTCATGTAGGCAGAGACAATCACCATACGCCCCTGCAGCGTTTGCTGGCGCTGCAGGATTTCGGCGAGCTGTCGTGTCGAAGGTTCCACGCCCGGGCGTGGCTCGAGCACGCCCACCTGGTTCAGCCCCAGCCAAGCATTCATATACGGATAGCCTTCATGTTGCACCCAGATTTTAACGCCGCGTAAAGGCGCTGCCTGCTGTTGCCAGCGTGCCAAATTGCTTTGCCAGTCTTTCTGGAACTGCTCGCTACGCGTGCGGTAGTAAGCGGCATTGTCCGGATCCAGCTGTTCCAGTCGGGCACTCAGCGCACGACCAATCGGCAGCATATTGCGCGGATCGGTCTGTATGTGCGGATTACCCGCAGCGTGTACATCGCCCATGGTGCGATCGACGACCGCCGGGATATCCAGCATCCGCACATACGCCGTCGCTGCAAGGAACCCCGGCTTGCCGGTCAGGATCGCCGGGTTGTTGGCTTCTCGTTGTACGACCGGCAGCCAGCCATCTTCCAGCCCGGCGCCGGTCGCTACAATCAGGTTGGCGCTACGCGCATTGGCGATCAACGACGGCCGCGCCTGAATGCGGTGCGGATCCTGCAGCCCGGTCGTCGCCGTATAGACCTTCACCTTGTCGCCACCGAGCGTCTGCGCCAGTGCGCCCCACTCAGGTACCGTGGCAAAAATCTTCAGATCGGCGTGAGCTAAAGGTGAAGAAAGAGAAATGAGTAAAACTAAAAACTGCGTTATGAATTTCATGAAAAAACTCCGCGGTAAATTTATCGAGTGAGCAAGCGGGAGTGCGAGGCGCACCGCGCGCAGCGACCGAGACATATCAGGCCGATAGGCGAGGGAGCGAGCACGGAGCAACAAAGCAATCACCTTGCGTCACCGATAAATCAGTATTTGTGAGAGCCGTGGGCGCCAAGAGACATAATGTACTGCAGGAAGATCTGGTTATTCGTCAGGCCCGGCCCGAACGACGTATCCTGCGCCAGCTGCAAACGGATCAGCGAATATTCCGAATTGGCCCAATCCAGCATCAACGTATTGCGATACGGATCCCAGCCGCTCTGAACCTGCGACCCGGCCAATGTCGCGCTGGGCAGCCCATAACTATTGGTGCCATTGAACACACGGTCATAGCGGTAACCGACACGCCATTTCGGAATGAACTGGTAGATTCCCTGTGTATAAAAGCCCTGCTGGTTCTGTGCAAAATTGCTGCCGACACATGTTTCGGCATTATCGACGCCGCACCCTGTGGTGCTGGTCATATTGCCGCTCTGCTTGTTCCAGAACATTTCACCCTGTAATTTCAGGTTCTGTGAGGTCGGATTGCCGAACGGCGCCCAACGATACACAAAGTCGGCGATCCAGACGGTGTTGCCGCCGTTGAAGGTCAGGGTGTCATTGTTCGAGAGCGTGTAGGTCGCCGGGTTGGCGCTACTGCCGCTACCCGTCGTCGAGCGTACCCAGGAAACGCCGCCCTGCCAGGAGTGCGAGTCACCCATATCGCCACCGGTCTTGGCATAGAGCGACCCAAGGCGCGGCTTATTCTGATTGTAGTTGCTGTTGTAGGTTTCGCCATAGCCGTTGGAACCCTGGGCGATTTCGCCGCCGAGTTTGAACAGCAGATTGTCGGACGGCGCGATCCAGCTGAGCTGCGCCCCCGTTTCATTGAGTTGCCCACCGAACACCTGCTGGTACACCAGCGGCATATCGACAAAGTCCCACTCGTGTGGGTGCTTGTCGTTCAGATAACCGACATTCGACCAGTATTTACCGGCCTTGATCTTGGTGCCCCAGGGCAGCCCCAGCGTTTCGGCATAGAGTTCCTCGGTTTTGAGCGAGGTGCTGTCACCCTCCTGCTCGAAGACAAAGCGCGCTTCGCCCCGGAACAGATTGTCGACCGCGCCCTTGAAGACCAGTTCGGTCTCGCCGATACCAAAGCCGCGCGGCAGATTCTCGCCACCGTTCGGTAGCGTCCCGGCATACGGGTTGGCTTGGGGATTCTGGCTCTGCGCCGAGTATTTCGCATCCAGGAACAGCTCGGCGCCCAGATCGATAGTGCGATCTTTGCCGCCCAAATTCGGGAACACCGTCGGTGCAGCCGCCACGGGTGGCGGGGCGACATTCGTAATGGCGTCCTCCACCGAATCGGTCTTTCTGATCTGTTGCGCTGCGTTGTCTTTCTGGCGACCCGGTAACGGCGGGTAGGTTTCGAAGCGGGTGCTCGATGAGGATTCGCTGGCGGGGGCCTGGGCCACAACTTGGGGTGCGGTGGCAGGTGTCTTAGCGGCCACGTTTCGGCGCTGCGATTCATAGCGGGTTTGGTTCGCCAGTTGTGCATTCTCCTGCTGCAGTCGTTGCACCTGGGATTCCAGCGCCGCGATGCGGCCTTCGTATTCCGTTTTGAGCTGACGCAGGCCGGCCTGGATCTGAGTCAGCTGCGCCTGCACATCCTCCTGGGCATAGAGTGGGGTGCAGACCGCAAAAAGGGCAAAACAAAGGGCGCGCATGAGCGCGCGGCAAAAGACGTAAGACATGATGGTTCATTCCTGAAAAGACAACGACAACACCGCCGCTTCACGGGCGGGCTGCGGAGATTGCGGGTTTCAGGAAAGAACGGGTGGGGCGCGCTGGCTGGCGCGCTCCGGCGCCAGATATGGGGTATTAGGCGCCAGTGCGTGTGCTTCAAAACTGCGCACAATCTGTGCCGTGATGATGATCGACTTGCCGGTCAGGCCCGAGCCGTGTGCCTGATATTCCAGGCAGACCAGGCAGCCGCTGTTGTCCGGGAGCGTCGAGGCGTCATCGAGGGTCATCGCCGCCATGACGGGCTTGGCGCCATGCTCGACCACGTGACGCGCTAAACCGAGCTGCGTCACCAACAGCGCGCAGATCACCGCCAGCGCCAGCAGCATACGGGCAAAGGGGGTGTGGAAAGTCTCGCGCAGCAAGGACATAACCTGCGCATTCTACCCGAAGTGCAGACCCGAAGCGGTTTTCCGGGACGGCGCCCGTGGCGGGTTGCCAGCCCGGGCATTCAGGTTCTTAAAAACCCCTCGGCATGCCCGAACCAGCGATCCATATGAATATCGGTCAGGTCGGCGCGAGTTTGGTCGGCCTCACGCAGCATCTGATCGGCAATCTGCTGTGCTGCCGGAATCAGATCGGCGTTGCGTTCCAGATCGGCATAGCGCAGCATCGGCACGCCGCTTTGTCGTTTGCCGATCAACTCGCCGGGGCCACGCAGTTGCAGGTCGGCCTGGGCGATCGCGAAGCCATCGGTGTTCTCGAAAATAACCCGCAGCCGTTCTTTGGCGGTTGGCGACAGCGGCTGCCCGAACATCAGAATGCAGGTGCTTTCCCGTTGGCCTCGGCCGACGCGGCCACGCAACTGATGAAGTTGCGCCAGGCCAAAGCGCTCGGCATGCTCGATCACCATCAGGCTGGCATTTGGCACGTCGACACCGACTTCAATGACCGTCGTCGCCACCAGCAGCTGCACGTCGCCATCAGCGAAAGCGCGCATCGTCGTCGCTTTCTCATCGGCTTTCAGGCGTCCGTGGATTAGACCCACCCGATAGTCGGGTAAGGCCTCACAGAGCAACGCATGCGTATCGATCGCTGTTTGCAGTTCCAGCGTTTCCGATTCCTCGATGAGCGGGCATACCCAGTAACATTGTTCGCCAGCGGCGATCGCATTGCGGATTGCCGCGATGACCTCCTCGCGACGCGTATCGGCAATCAGCCGGGTGCGAATCGGCGTGCGCCCGGGTGGCAGTTCATCAATCACCGAGCAATCCAGATCGGCGAAATAGCTCATGGCTAAGGTGCGCGGAATCGGCGTCGCCGACATCATCAGCTGATGCGGGTTATTGCCCTTCTGTCGTAATGCAAGTCGTTGCGCCACCCCAAAGCGGTGTTGCTCGTCGATGATGACCAGACCCAGCTTCGAAAAATCGACCGTGTCTTCAATCAGGGCGTGCGTGCCAACAATCAGCTGTGCATCCGATGCGGCCGCCAAAAGATGCGCCGTGCGGTCGGCTTTTTTCTGACTGCCCGACAGCCAGGCGACTTTAATACCCAAGGGCGCTAGCCATTCGATCAATTTGTTGTAGTGCTGTTCGGCCAGCAGTTCGGTCGGCGCCATGAACCCAACCTGATAACCCGCTTCGATTGCCTGGCACGTGGCCAGCGCCGCCACGATGGTCTTGCCGCTGCCCACATCACCCTGCAGCAGTCGCTGCATCGGATAGTGCTCGTTCATATCGGCACAGATTTCTCCGTAAGCGTGCTGCTGTGCCCGGGTCAGTGCGAAAGGCAGACGTTTGATTAATGCATTGGTCAATGAACCATTGCCGCGTAAACCGGGCGCACCCTTTTGACGGCGGGCGAGTCGCGCCTTGCGCAACGAGAGTTGTTGCGCGACCAGTTCTTCGAGACAGATGCGCTGCCAGGCCGGGTGCGAGCGGGTGTTGAGTGCGCCGACATCCACCGCCGGTGGTGGCGCGTGCAGAAACTGCAACGCTGCGGTGAGCTTAGGCAAATGCTGCGTGTGTGGATTGCGCGGCAACGTCTCGGAGAGCTGCAGATCTTTGAGCACCTTGCCGATGCGCTGGCGGAGTTGCGCCTGCGACACACCGGCCGTCGTCGGGTACTGCGGCGTCAAGGCCTCCGAAGGCGCCGCAGTCGAAGTCTCGTCCGTCGGCTTGCTGATCGTCGGATGCACCAGCTCCGGCCCCAGATAGCCGCTGCGCAGATCGCCCCAGACATGTAGTATCAGCCCCTCGTCGCGGGCGCGCTCAAACTGTTTGGTCTGGCTACCGTAAAAATTGAGAAAGCGACAATTGGCGCGGCCGCTCACGTCTTCCACCTGCACCAGCAGCTGACGCTTCGGCCGAAAGGCAACCGTTACCGCGCGTACGCGCACGGCAAACAGCGCCGGGCCAGCGGCGGGCGCGTCGCTCAACAGCGTAATACGGGTCTGGTCTTCGTAGCGCAGCGGCAAATGCAGCGCAAAATCCAGCGGGCGGCGTAAGCCCAGTTTTTCCAGGCCCGCGGCAATCCCGTTTGCCGACTTGCCCGGTTTAGTCGACGCAGGTTTTTGGGTAGTCTTACCGGATGCGCCTGCGCGGGCCATGATGGGCGGGTGCTTATAACACCATCACGGCATCGGCTTCGATCTGCGCACCGCGCGGCAGCGAGGCAACGCCGACGGCGGCGCGCGCCGGATACGGTTCGCTGAAATATCGGGCCATTGTTTCGTTCACCTTGGCGAAGTTGCCGAGGTCGGTCAGAAACACATTCAGCTTCACGATGTGGTTCAGCGAACCACCGGCGGCCTCCGTGACGGCTTTCAGGTTCTCGAAGACCTGCGTGATCTGCGCATCGATACCATCGACCATCTCACCGGTCGCCGGGTTCAGGCCGATCTGACCGGACAGATAGACCGTGTCGTTCACATTCACGGCTTGCGAATAGGTGCCAATCGCGGCGGGGGCTTTCGGGGTGACGACGATGGTGCGGGGCGTTTTAAAGGTGGTCATGTTGAATCCTTATAAATTGATCAAACTGTACAACATCTCTTTAGTGCTTTGATGCGTTGCCACACCAAGGCTTTAGGAATCGTCATTGCCATGGCTTGCATGCATCGATCCAGCCATCCTGTTTTGTTCTGCAGGTGATCAACCGCTTTAAGAAGATCACGTTGAATGGATTCGCCATAAGCCTGTTCGGCCTTGGTAATCGCGTTTCGAAGTAGTTGTTTTGAAGGCTGCATCATCGCTAGATCAATGACATCCCGATTGAACACGCCCGCATCTGCCCATCGATCAGAGTTGGCCAGTAGTTTGCTGGCCGCCATGTCCAGAGACGTGAGCGTTGAAACGTTACAGAGTCGATCTGCAACACGGGGTGTCTCGAAGCTAATACGCCCCTCAAGAACAATCTCGAACTTAATGGAGTGATCGGCCACTGACAGTGTCGTGCGGATGCCGTATTGGTCAGCCCGAATATCCCGAATTTGTGAGACTAGCTGCTGGTTGGGCTGCAGAATGGCGTTGATACCTGCACCGCGAGTCATGAGAAGACGAAGTTCTCGATAATGGACGATATCAGAGACCATAAAGTCCATATCGACCGATTCACGATACTCGCCGTAGCGCAGCGCAATGGCTGTGCCGCCACCAAAATAGCAGTGATGCGCCCGGAGCAAATCGGCGTTCAGCAGGCTGAGTATCTGGCCGATTCGCTGGTGGTGAGCGCGTTCAAACATGTGGGAAGTCACCGCCGAGCCCTGTCTGTAGGGCATTAATTAGCTGTCGTTCCGTATCGTCCAGCTTTGCAAGATCCAGGTGTCGCCAGTTCCGCTCATAAATGTCACGCGCTTCGATCGGGGTTAGCGAATCTGTGCCATGAACTTGCCAAGCGAGCTGACGAAGCTGCGGAAAATCGTCAAGCCTGATTCTGGTGGGTATGCTTTCCTCATTTTTTGAGACGAGGGGCTTGTCTGCGTCAGGGAGCCTAAGGCCGAGTGCCGACAAAACATTGAGATAAGCCCCAATCGCGACAGAAGGCTCGCCTTTCTCGATGCGGTGCAAGGTCACGCGGGATATCCCCGCAGACTCGGCGGTGTTGGTCGCATTTACGCCCAAGGCTTTTCTCCGTGCACGGATTTGCTCACCCAGCCGATGGAGATGGGTGAGACAGGCGTCGGTGGCAAGAACCGCGTTTTGTCCCATAACGTTTCTTATTATGTACAAAAAATCAATTTTGTCAATTATAAGAAACGTTTATAGGGTTATCGGTTGGCGAGGCTATGGCTCAGCTGATCAATCGCTTCGCGCAGCGCGCCATAATTGGCGGTGGCCTTGGGGTCCTGGATCATCACCACCAGCGTGTGCCAGCGGCCGCTGTTGTCCTGCACATAGCCGGCGGCGGTACGCGCGTTTTCCAGAGAGCCGGTCTTCAGGCGAATACGACCGGTATCACCACCGTTGTTCCTGTTCCTTTTGAGCGTACCATCGGCGCCGCCAATCGGTAAGGAACTCAGCATCTCCGGCATGCGCGGATCATGCCAGATGATGCGTAGCAGGCTGGTCATTTCTTCAGCGGTGGTTGCTTCCTTCCGCGAGAGGCCGGAGCCGTTCTCAATCACCAGATGCTTCATCGGCACGTTGCGGGCAGCCAGTGTCTGGCGCAGTGCCTGTTCGGCGCCCGCCTGCGTCGACGGCGCGTCGGCCAGCAACAGAAATAACTGACGCGCCATCACGTTGTTGGAATACTTGTTGATGTCGCGCACGAGTTGCGCTACCGGTGGCGATTCGCTGCTCGCAATCAGGGAGGCCGATGCCGGTTTGATCCCGCTGACCGCTTTGCCGTTCCAGCGGCCGCCCATTTCTTGCCACAGGCCACGGATGAGTGCTTCGGCATATTTATTGGCACCAGCTTCGCCGACGAGGTCAGGGTCCTGAGTGTAAAAATGTCCGGCAAGCTGCAACGTCTGAGGTGTGCAGCTACGCGGGAATTGTCCCTTGAGCGTGATTCTGAAGTTGCTGCTGATGCTGCTTTGAATGGCGTCTTTCCAGTCGCTGCACGGTCCATCACCGGGTTGCAACTGATTGTCGATTTCAGCGCCGGCCAGTGGCGTTTCCAGCCGGGTCTGAACGGCGCCATTCTGCATCATCAGCACCACCTGGATTGCCCGGAAGTTGAGCAGCAGCGCGTCCGGCCCCACGTTATAGGGGCGCATCGGCTTGCCGTCAAAACGGGTCGGGTCGAAAGGCAGTGCAGCGGCCGGGCCGAAACGTGATCGGTCGAGCACGATATTGCCGTTGATTTCCTTGATGCCCTGGGCGCGGAGTTGTCGCAGCAGGCTGGAAAGACGCTCGACGGTGATCGACGGGTCGCCGCTGCCGACGATGATGAGGTCATTGCCGTTCTGCCAGATCTCGGTCTTCAGCGTCGTGGCCGGCCCAAGTTTAACGAGCGCCGCGTAGGTCGTATAGAGTTTGGCGGTCGATGCGGTCAGTCTCAGTGCCTGGGGGTTCAACGACCAGGTCGTCCTGGCGTCAACGGTGGCCGCTGAGAGCGGTTGCGCGACCACGCTGACGTGGGCTGCAGGAATATCCACCGCCGCCAGCGACTTGATGAAACGGCTGACCGCCGGATCCTCGGAAGCCGAGACAGACGGGGCAATGCCGCATAAAATAGCGAAACCAATCAATAAAATCTTCATGGAGCGGATTATGCCAGCCAAATTTGCCGTCAATTTGAGTCGTGCACGCCTTGCGCTGGCTGGTTTGATCGTCGCGTTTGCGACGTCCGCCTGTGCGCCGGATAATTTCCAGCTGGGCAAGAGCAAGCAACTCGATGCCTATCTCGACAGGATTTCGCAAAATTGCGGGGCGATGTTCATTAATAGTTTTCAGGTCTGGGTGTTGGCATTGGGTGAATCGGCCGATGCCGGTTATCAGGATTATTTTATCGACCAGGCCTCGATGCTGCTCTATGGCACGATTACACCGGATCAATATATCGCCGACATGAGCGGTTACTTCGACGATATGAGCCCGCGGGGCATGAAGACCTACCAGTGCATCATTGCCCAGCTCCCGGATCAGGCCCCGGCCTTACCCAAGGCCTACCGGGGGGTCATGAAGGCCGTGCCGCAAGTTTCCGGCAACGATTGACCAGCTGATGAAGCTGGCCATCATCCGCCAGAAGTATTCGGCTTTCGGCGGCGCGGAGCGCTTTATCGAACGCCTGTTGCCCGGCTTGCGGGCGAATCATGTCGATGTAACGCTCATCGCCCGCCAATGGGCCGGTGAGGCAGACAGCCCGATGCAGTGCCTGCGTTGCGATCCGTTTTATCTGGGCAGCGCCTGGCGCGATCAATCCTTCGCCAAAGCCGCCTGTGCGGCGGTGGCACAGAACGATTTCGACCTGGTGCAGTCACACGAGCGCCTAAGCTGTTGCGATATCTTCCGCGCCGGTGATGGCGTCCATGCGGCCTGGCTGGAGGCGCGCCAGAAATACCTCGGCGAATCGCTGGCCTGGCTGAAGCGGAATCCCTTTAACCGCTTGCACGCCAACTCGCTGGCGGCCGAGCGCCGCATGTTCGGCAGTCCGCGCCTCAAAAAGGTCATCTGCATTTCCGACATGGTGCGGCAGGATGTCCGGCGTTTCTACCGCGTGCCGGACGACAAACTGGTCACCATCTATAACGGTATCGATCTTGATGCCTTCTGTCTTCAAAGTGACCAAACGCGCCGCGAAATTCGTGAAAAAATCCATATTCCACAACGCGCGCTGGTTTACGTCTTTGTCGGCTCCGGATTCAAGCGTAAGGGTCTGGAAACGGCCATCCGCGCTCTGCCGGACGATGCCTACCTCATAGTGGTCGGCAAAGACAAGGAGACAGCACGTTTCCAGAAGATCGCCGCACAAAACGGTGCCAATGACGACCAATGCCAGCGTGTTCTTTTTGTTGGCCCGCAAAAGGATGTTCGCCCCTATTACGCCGCCGCCGATGCCTTTGTGTTCCCCACGATCTACGAACCCTTCGGCTCCGTCGTGCTCGAAGCGCTGGCTTGCGGTCTGCCGGTCATCACCACTGACCGTTGCGGCGCGGGCGAACTGATCACGCAGGGTGTCGAAGGATTTGTACTTCCGGCCGGAGATACCGCGGCTTTTGCCGCCTGTATGCGGCAAAATACGGCCTTGGATTGGGCCAACCGCCGCGCCGCCGCCCGGGCGAGCGCCGAGCGCTACCCCATCAGCCGCACGGTCGACGCCATGCTGGCGCTTTATCAGGAACTTGGTCGCAAGCACCATCCGGTGCGAGACAC
>VEQK01000002.1 GCA_018883265.1 Rhodocyclaceae bacterium
TTGAGCCAATTGATATGACACAGGAACCATGGAATTTGCCGAAACTGGCTACTGATGCCCCCGGTCAGGACTTTTCCGAATTACATCGCCGTCTCGAGCGTGAGTTGCTTGACAGCTACGACGAAGAACTGGAGATGGAACTGGACGACCAGCGCTTTGACGAAGTCCTGAATCAGACCCCGGAAGAAAAGAGGGTATCGCTTATCAAACGTCGGCATTACTTCCGGGAGTTGTTGCGCTTACAAGGCGAGTTAATCAGGCTACAGGACTGGGCCTCCCATACTGGTCACCGTATGATCATCATTTTCGAAGGGCGTGATGCCGCCGGCAAGGGGGGGGTCATCAAGCGGATCACCCAGCGGCTGAACCCCCGCGTGGTTCGTACGGTAGCTTTACCAGCACCGAGTGACCGGGAGAAAACGCAATGGTACTTCCAGCGCTATGTGCCGCATTTTCCGGCAGCAGGCGAGATTGTTCTATTTGACCGTAGCTGGTACAACCGGGCAGGCGTCGAGCGTGTGATGGGTTTCTGTTCGGAAGATGACTGCGAAGAGTTCTTCCGGTCCGTGCCGGAGTTCGAGCGGATGCTCGTCCGCTCCGGCATTCAGCTTGTCAAATACTGGTTCTCGATCAATGACGAAGAGCAGCATGTGCGCTTCCTGAGCCGGATCAATGACCCGCTCAAGCAATGGAAGCTGAGCCCGATGGATCTGGAGTCGCGCGCCCGCTGGGAGGACTACACCCGCACCAAGGAAGACATGCTGGATCGGACCAATATTCCGGAAGCCCCCTGGTGGGTGGTGCCGGGCAATGACAAAAAACTTGCCCGTTTGAATTGCATTCGACACCTGTTGTCGCAAGTCCCTTATACGGAGGTCAGCCATGAACCGGTTGCATTACCTGAGCGTCGGCATAATCCGGACTATGTCCGCCATCCGGTACCGGAATCGATGATTGTTCCAGATTACTATTCCGCCGATTGATCTGGACCATGGAATACGAATCGATCGCTGCGGTTGACCTGGGTTCCAATAGCTTTCGCCTGGAGGTCGGGCGGGTTGTTGATGATCAGATCTACACCCTGGATTCGCTCAAGGAGTCGGTACGCCTGGCATCAGGTCTGCAGGCTGACAAAAGCCTCGATCGTGCCTCTCAGGATCGTGCACTCGGCGCTTTGTCCCGCTTTGGTGAGCGCTTGCGCGGTTTGCCCGGTGAAGCGGTCCGTGCGGTGGCGACCAACGCCTTGCGCGTGGCCAAAAACGCTACACCCTTCCTGCGTGAAGCAGAGGCTGCACTTGGCTTTCCGATCGAAATTATTGCGGGACGCGAAGAAGCGCGTCTGATCTACATCGGGGCCGTGCATTCGTTGCCAGCAACGGATACCCAGCGTCTGGTGTTTGATATTGGCGGTGGCTCAACCGAGTTCATTATCGGTCATGGCATGAAGCCGCTGTGTCTGGAATCCCTGTTCATGGGCTGCGTCAGCTACTCACTGCGCTATTTTCCCGATGGCGTCATCGAGCGCAAGCGCCTACAGGAAGCCCAGATGGCGGCTGCGAAAGAAGTTTCTCTGATTGCGCATGCCTATCAGAAGACGGGTTGGGGCGAGGCCATCGGGTCCTCGGGTACGGCCAAGGCTATTGCCGAAATACTCGAACAGAATGAGCTCAACCCCGTGGGTGTGACCGGTATTACCCGTCAGGGTCTGGATCGTCTGTGTGCGCTGATGCTTCGCCACAAGCGTATGGAAGCACTACCGCTACAGGGTATCAAGTCAGACCGCATCCCTGTCTTACCCGGGGGCATTGCCATCATGTCGGCCATTCTCGATACCTTAGGTATGGACCATGTAACCTATGCCGATGGGGCGTTGAGGCTGGGTGTTCTTTATGATTTGCTTGGAAGATTCCACCACCACGATATGCGGATGGCGACAGTGAAGCAATTCCAGCGTCGCTATCAGATCGAATCCGGTCAGGCTGGACGGGTTGCAGAAACAGCCACGGCGATCTTCCGTGATCTGATGGGCCTGAAGCTGCGCAAGACGGAAGAGCTGGAGCGCGATCTGCAGTTTATTGATTGGGCAGCCAGCCTACATGAGGTCGGTCTATCGATCGCTCATACGGGTTACCACAAGCACGGTGCTTACATTCTCAGCTATGCAGATATGCCGGGCTTCTCGAAGATGGACCAAGCCCGTTTAGCACTGCTGGTGCTTTGCCACCGGGGTAAACTGAACAAGGTCGACAGCCTCAATCGAGAAGATGTCGCCTGGCGTCAGATAATGGCGTTGCGGCTGGCGGCGATTCTCCATCGGGCAAGGCTTGAAGGAAATGCGCCTGTGGTGCAGGCGAAAGAAACGGTGAACGGATTCACGCTGCAATTGCCGGGCGTGTGGTTGGATGAAAACCCGATGACGGCCGCTGCCCTGCAAGATGAAAGTGATATCTGGGATGAAGCCGGTTTCCGTTTACGCATCAGGGCGATCCGCAAGTGATCCCTGCGGTTCAGGCTGACCCGCTTTGGCCAGTTCTGGGTCTCGGGTTGGCCTTGCTGGGCTATGTTCAGACCTGGCAAGGTGTGCGCCAGGTTCTGAGCCATAAGGCGATGCCCTGGGGGGCATTGCTCATCGCTTCGGCGGCACTCATGGTTCTCTGGCATATCCGGGCAGGTACGATGCCCGGCTTGTCGCTGCATCTTCTGGGCGCCATGCTCTGTACGCTGGTGTTCGGTCCGGCGCTTGCAGTCATCCCCCTCAGTCTAGCCCTGCTGTCGGTCTACCTCCTGGCACCGGGTGACATCTTTTATCTTGGTCTCAATATTTGTCTGCTCGTTTTCTGGCCAATTCTCATCAGCGTTTTTTTCAATCGCCTGGTAGCGAAGTTGCCAGCGAACATCTTTGTTTTCATTTTCGCCGGTGGTTTTTTTTCTAGCGCCGGCGTGGTGCTGCTGACGGGATGGACACTGGCGGCTGTGCTGTGGCTTATGCAAATTTATCCGTGGAGCGGGATGCTGGAAGATTTTGCAGCCTACTGGTTGCTGGTTGCATTTTCCGAAGCATGGCTGACCGGGATGTTGCTGACCGTGCTGGTGGTTTATCGGCCAGAACGAGTCGCGATGTTTGACGCGGTTCGTTACATTGACCAGGCCTGACCCGTGACATCGACGCCGCGCCGCCTAACTCGCCTGGCGTGGCCAGTGCTGGTCGCACAACTGGCGACCATCGGCATGATGGCCATTGATACCATTGTGGTGGGCCGTGCTGGTACCGACAACCTCGCCGCGCTGGCCGTGGGGGCTAGTATTTACGTGTCTGTGGCGCTGGCCTTTTCGGGGGTCGTGCAATCGTTGTTGCCCGGTGTCGCCCACCGGTTAGGAAGAAATGACCGTGAAGGCGCCGCGCATCTGATTCGACAGGCTTTCTGGCTCGTCTTGCTGCTGGCTATCGTGGGGGATCTGATTCTGTGGTTTCCGGGCTGGATGATCGACTATGCCGAATTGCCAGACCAGGTTGCCGCGTTGACCACGGATTATCTGCGTATATTAGCCTTCTCGTTGCCGGCCTCGTTGGGCTATCGCGCTTTTCATGCGATTGCCGGTGGCGTAGGACGTACACGCCCTCTGATGTGGATGAGTCTGGCGCAGACCAGCTGCCATGCACTGCTGGCGCCAATACTTGCCGATTCTCTGAGCATTGGTGGCGTCAGTATCGGTCTTGCCAAGGGTGCGGTCGGTGCAGCCTGCTCGCAAGCGCTGCTTGCTTGGCTGGTCTGCCTGATCGGCCTGCTGGTCCTCTGGCGCTCTCCCTACTATCGGGAATTGATGGGGCAAGCCGGTTTGTGGCCGGGACGCCCGGACTCGTTGACGCAGAAACATCTTCTCCGCGTCGGGGTGCCGATGGGTCTGTCCTACTTTGTCGAAATTTCGGCGTTTACACTGATGGCGATTTTTATCGCACGGCTGGGTCCCGAAATACTGTCAGGACACCGCATTGTCGCCAATATTTCAGCCATGGTCTACATGTTGCCTCTGGCGATCGGCACGGCGACGGCGGCACTCGTCGGACAGGCCGATGGCGCAGGCAATCTACGGGGCGCCGAAGCGGTAAGCCGCAGCGGCTTCATTCTGGCCGGCATGGGTTCGGTATTGATGGGGGTGAGCTTATGGGTTTTTCGCGAGCCTCTGGCCGCGCTTGGCTCACCGGATCCGGCGGTTAGAGCGGTGGCAGTCGGGTTGATTGCCTACGTTGCGGCCTATCAGCTATCTGATGCGCTGCAGACAATTGCCGGTTTTGCCCTGAGGGGCTATCACGTTACTCTGGTGCCTTTGGGTGTTCACCTGGCGTCATTCTGGTTGTTCGGTCTGGGCGGCGGCTACTGGCTGGCGTTTGAAGGTTTGCCGCGTTTCGGTCTGGCACCTATGGGTGCGGCTGGCTTCTGGTGCGCGGCGCTCATCGCGACTCTGGTGGCTGCCGTGGGGCTGGGAAGTTTGCTCGCGTGGGTGCAGTCGGCCAGACGGGGCGATCCGTTACAGACGCGATAGCAACAAGTCGTCTGACCAGTTCAAGCCCTATCGCTGGGTCGCGACGGCTGGTTGCCAGCTACCATCCGACCGCTTACAGAAGCGGTAGTAGCCCCCGCTCTTCACGTTCTCGGCCACGCTCACGATATGTAGTTCCCGACATTCCGGATTTTTCTGTGGATCGGGGTAGGGGGTCACCGTTCCGAATGCGCCGGAGGCCGGGTTATTCCACCGAATCTCGGCGCCATCCTTGGCAGTGAGGGCCTGGCTGGCTGCAGCATTAAAGAACTCGGCGTCTTTCTCCGAGAAACGTGACATGGCCTGATCAACCATGAAGGCCATGTTGGCAGGGTGCGCCATGCTGGCTCCGAGCAAGGAAAAAGCGATAGCAAGTATTTTGGCAGTCTGGCGGTGCATGAGATCCTCCCTGGGGGAATGTAATCGGTGGGTATGTGTGCTATCCACGCGTGCTGGCCTGCCCCGGAACATCGACCAGGGTCACCGGTGTGGCCTGCTGCCAGCCGGGTTTGCGGTGTTCAGCAATGACGGTCGTAAAAACGCCACCACGAACATAGAACCTGGCCGTCAGGCGCATGAAACGGGGCGCCGTAGCGCTGACCAGATCGTCCAGAATCCGGTTGGTGACGGCCTCATGGAAAGCGCCTTCATCCCGGAAGCTCCACATATAGAGCTTGAGGCTCTTGAGCTCGACACATCGCTGATCGGGAATATAGTCCAGAATCAAGGTGGCAAAGTCAGGCTGGCCTGTTTTAGGGCAAAGGCAAGTAAATTCAGGGACTTCCATATGAATGATGAAATCCCGCTGAGGTGTCGGATTCGGAAAGGTTTCCAGATTCTTGCTGGGCTGTGTGCTCATAAGGGGCAGACGTTGACGTGTTAGGTTTAGGGTTCTTCAGCTGATATTATAAGCAGCTTGATTGGCAGTTCAGCGCGGTTTTGCCTGATTGCCCAACCGATTATCGCCCAACAGGGGCAAAACCCGAATTTATGCGACTTAACAAGCTCAAACTTGCCGGCTTCAAATCCTTTGTCGATCCAACCCAGGTAGAACTGCCGGGCCAACTGATCGGTGTTGTTGGTCCCAATGGCTGTGGCAAATCGAACATCATGGATGCCGTACGCTGGGTGTTGGGGGAGTCACGGGCGACCGAATTGCGCGGCGAATCAATGCAGGACGTGATTTTCAATGGCACTTCGACCCGTAAACCGGTTTCACGAGCCAGCGTGGAAATGGTTTTTGATAACAGCCTGGGCCGAGCCGTAGGTCAGTGGTCGCAATATGCCGAACTGTCGGTGAAACGCATGCTGACCCGCAATGGTCAGTCTGATTACTTCATCAATAATCTCAAGGTACGTCGCAAGGATGTGACGGATCTTTTCATGGGTACGGGTCTGGGGCCGCGCGCCTATGCGATTATTGGTCAGGGTACCGTGTCGCGCATCATCGAGGCCAAGCCCGAAGAACTCCGCGTTTTCCTGGAAGAAGCGGCGGGGGTAACCCGTTATAAGGAACGTCGTAAAGAAACCGAAGGTCGGCTATCGGATACCCGGGAAAATCTGGCGCGTCTGGAAGATATCCGTCAGGAGCTGGGTACACAGATCAGCCGTCTTGAAAGTCAGGCCGAAGTCGCCGAACGCTATCAGGGGCTACAGGCTGAATTGATGGGCACGCAGCAGAAGCTGTGGTCGGTGCGCCTGCTGGAAGGTCGTACCGATGCGACTGTGCTATCGGCTGGTTTGGCGACGGCGCAGGTCGAGCTGGAAGAGACGACCGCGCGTCAGCGCAATATCGAAGCCGAGTTGGAAACCCTCCGTGAAGCTTATTACACGGCCAACGACGCCGTGCAGACGTCACAGAGTGCTTTTTTCAGCATTAATGCCGAAGTCGCCACGATTGAAGCGGATATTCGGCATCGCCAGGAAACGCGTCGCAATCTCGAAGCCCGCCTGGTTCAACTGGCTGCTGAAAAGCAGAGTTGGCAGCAGCGTCAGGGCCAGGCCGCGCAAGATATCGTGCGTTGGAATGAATTGCAGGAGCACGCAGCGATGCGACTGGCGCAGGCACAGGAGATGATGGATCGCGCCCGGGAGGGTTTGCCGGCATTTGAGGGCGCCGAGCGCGAAGCGCAGGCTCAGGCCAGCCAGTTCCGCGGAGAGCTCTCGGGTCTTGAACAGCGATTACAGGTCGCACAGGCCAATCGCGCCAATGCAGAGCGTAATCTGGCGCGTGTGGATCAGCAAATTGAACGCCTTACCCGTGATGAAGCAGCGTTGATTCCGCCAGACACAGAACAGCTGCAGGTGCTTGCAGAAGCGCGTGAAGCGGCCGGTATGGCATTGGAAGCATTACAGGAACAGCAGGCCGCGGCCGAACAGGCAGTGCACGAGGCAGAGCATGAGATGCAGGCAGCGACCGAGCGTCAGCGGGAGTTGCAGGCTGAATTGACCCGCACACAGGCGCGGCATCAGGCTTTGAAGCAGCTACAGGAGCGTGTGCAGGCGACAGGAAGTCTGCCGGACTGGTTGAAAAAAGCCGGATTGCAGGATCGTCCGGCATTGTGGCAGCAGATTCGCGTGGCGCCCGGATGGGAGCTGGCCGTTGAAGCCGTTTTGCGTGACCGACTCAAGGCCGTCGCCTGCGGTCAGCAGAATCTGCCTGATCTGGATCGCTGGTTCGCCGAACCGCCGGGCTTGCGTGTGACATTGATGCTGCCAGTTGCATCAGACGCGGCGCCAACATCTGGCGCGGATTGGTTGTTGAACCGGATCGACTGTCTTGAAATCGGCTTGAAGCCGATTCTGGAATGCTGGCTTTCCGGTATCCGCGTTGCGTCCAGCCTTGACGATGCCCGGGCGCGGCAAATGAAGCTGGGTGCCGGTGAGATACTCGTAACGCCGGAAGGCCATCTGCTGGACCGCTACAGTGTCACGTTCTTTGCACCGGATGCGGCAGATCATGGATTACTGGAGCGCCAGCAGGAACTGGAAGCGACCGAAGCGCGTGTTGCCGAACTGTCTGACCCTGTTGATGAGGCAGGCCGGTCCGTTGAAGGCGCACGAGATCAGCTGCGATCGTCACGGCAAAATCTGGAAACCCTGCGTCAACAGGCGCAAGCGGTGCAGCAGGAACTTGCGGGCCGCACTCTGGAACACGACCGGTTGGTGCAAACCATCCGCCACCATGAAGAACGTCACAAGGCCCTGAAGCTTTCCAAGGCCGAATTGACGACCGAGCATGCAGCCGAAATTGGGCGTCTGGAAGAGCTTTCGGCGCTCTTGCAGAATCTGGAAGGTGCAGTGGCTGTTGCCCAGACCTCTCTGACTGAGCGACTTTCGGTGCGTGAGGCTTCCAGTCGGGCGTTGCGAGATGCGCGTGACGCGATGGTCAAGATTGAGCGTGACGTGCAGGAGGCCGAATTTTCCTGTCGCGAATGTCAGACCCGTCTGGATGATCTGGGCACGCAAAGCCGTTTGTCGGTGGATGAGTGTCGCCGGATCGATGACGCGATTGCACAATCAAAGTCTGAACTCGAAGGCGCCGACGGCGACGAGTTGCGTGAGAAGCTGGAATCGGCACTCATGTTGCGTGGCGAACGTGAACAGGCCTTGGCCGAAGTGCGTGATAGCGCCGAAAGTCATGCGGCAGCATTGCGTACCCAGGAAGAGAACCGCCTCCGGCTGGAGCAGCAGCTCGACCCGATCCGTACCCGAATCAACGATCATCAACTCAAATTGCAGGCTGCAGAACTGGCGGCCGCCCAGTATGAAGCCTTGCTGAGCGAGGCCGGATGTTCGACAGAACAAATCGATGCGTTGATCCAGACCATCGGCGATCTTAAACCGGCACCCTTGCAGGCAGCCATCACCCGTCTGCAACGCGAAATCGAAGCCATGGGCCCGGTTAACCTGGCGGCGCTGGTCGAATTGAATTCAGCACAGGAGCGCAAAACCTTTCTCGACGCCCAGTCAGACGACCTGATGCGTGCCATGGAAACACTGGAAAACGCCATCCGTCGTATCGACAAGGAAACGCGTGCCCTGTTGCAATCGACCTTCGATTCGGTGAATGATCATTTCGGCGCATTGTTCCCAACACTTTTCGGTGGCGGTGAAGCACGCCTGATCATGACTGGCGATGAAATTCTTGATGCGGGTGTCCAGGTCATGGCTCAACCACCCGGCAAGAAGAACTCGACGATTCATCTGCTGTCCGGTGGCGAAAAAACACTGACCGCCATCGCGCTCGTGTTCTCACTTTTCCAGCTTAATCCGGCGCCTTTCTGTCTGCTGGATGAAGTAGATGCACCGTTGGATGATGCCAATACGGTTCGTTTCTGCGAAATGGTCAAGCGTATGTCTGACAAGACGCAGTTTCTGTTCATCAGCCACAACAAAATTGCTATGGAAATGGGCAACCAGCTGGTGGGAGTGACCATGCAGGAGTTTGGCGTGTCCCGGATCGTGGAAGTGGATATGGAAGAAGCGCTGCAAATGCGTGAAACAACAGTGGGTTGATTATGAATGAGCTTCAACTGAGTCTGCTGGGTCTGGGTGTCATTGCCATCCTGCTGGTGGTTGTCTATAACCGCTGGCTGGAGCGTAAATACCGCAAGACGCATGATCCTGAGCCGGAGGTGCCCACGCCTTTAGATGAGATGGCGATTGGCGAACGTCAGGAACCGAGTTGGGATGGCGCCGATCCTTTGCCTACTCGAGGAGATGTGGAACCTGGCGCACGGATAGGTGACGATGATCCCTCAGCCGGGGCAATTCCCGAGCCTCTGCCGGCGCTGTCCGAAGTTGAAGCCTGGGTAGACGCCATTGCCACGCTGCGCTTTTATGAACCCAGAACGGCTGGGTCGATCCGGGACACCATCACGCAGATGGGCGCCGGCCGTTTTGATCGCATCGAGTGTTATACCGGTGACGCCTGGCATCAGGTCGACAAGCTACCAGTTGAAGCGCTCGTGAGTAATATCCGTTGCCGCCTTCAGCTAGCGACTCGGCGTGGCGCTGTCGCGCCCGATGCCTTGCACGAATGGATGCGGGCTGTAGAAAGTCTGGCGCAGGTATTGTCAGCGGGGCTTTCCGTCGAATCCGAAAGCAAGATCCTCGAACGCGCCACGAATCTGGATGCCTTCTGTGCCCGCGTCGACGCCCTGATCAACCTGAATCTTCGTGCCCGCGAGACGGCAACGGTTGGTCTCGATATCGCTGCGACGCTAACCGATCTGGGTCTATACGGTACTTATCCGGCATTCGCTCGACTGAGCGCTAGCGGTGAGGTGGACTTTCAGATCGTTGCCGATGATGCACAAGGCATGCTGAGCCTGACGCTGGATTATCCGCACGTGAACCGCCCGGATCTGGTGGTGAGCGAGATGTTGGCGCTGGCAAAAACGCTGGCGGTCTCCCTCGAGGCGGATATCGTTGATGATGCTGGCCGTGCCCTGGACGACAATGGCATGGCGTTGCTGGCTCATCAGGTGGTTCGTCTGTCTGCGGCGCTGCAGGCTCAGGGAATTGAACCCGGATCCCTTCTGGCTCGCCGTCTCTTCGCCTGAGACTGTCGTGCAGGACGCGTTTGATTTCAACGCGCCGCCGCCGAATCCGGCGACTGACGCCGGGGAATTGACTGCCGCGGCAGGGCGAGTGCAGGAGCTGCATGGGTTACTGGATCGGTATTCGCATGCGTATTACGTATGCGATGCGCCTGAAGTACCGGATGCAGAATATGACCGTCTCTACCGCGAACTTGAGGTGTTGGAGTCGCAGTATCCGCAACTGGTTACACCCGTCTCTCCTACACAGCGGGTTGGTTCGCCACCGCTTTCGGCATTTGATCAGGTGACTCACCGTGTTCCGATGCTGTCGATCAATAATGCCTTTCTGGATGGTGAAGTCGAAGCATTTGATCAGCGCTGCCGGGATGGTCTTGGGCTTTCCGGGGAAGATCCGCCAATTGATTATGCGTGTGAGCCTAAATTTGATGGGCTGGCCATATCGCTGATTTATGAAAATCGCCGTTTTATCCAGGGTGCGACCCGCGGTGATGGGACGACGGGCGAAGATGTCACCCTCAATTTACGCACCATCCGCAGTATTCCATTGCACCTGGGCGAAGACGCGCCGGATGGTCGGTTTGAAGTGCGTGGCGAAGTTCTCATCCGGCGAGCCGATTTCGCACGACTCAATGCTGCACAAGAGACTGCCGGCGAAAAGTTGTTTGCAAATCCCCGCAATGCGGCTGCCGGAAGTCTGCGTCAATTGGATTCGGGCGTGACCGCCACCCGGCCACTGACATTTTTTGCCTATGGCATTGCCGGGTTTGATGCGGCTCATAGCAGTTTCGTCCCGCAGACCCAGTCACAGATTCTCGATTGGCTGGTCAGGCTGGGCTTTCGCGTCGCCGAAACGCGGGAAACGGTTCGTGGCGCCTCAGGCCTCCTGACCTATTACGCCGCAATGGCCGTGCGGCGAACGGCCCTGCCTTATGACATCGATGGCGTTGTCTACAAAGTCAACCGACTGGACTTTCAGGAGCAACTGGGCTTCGTGGCCCGTGCGCCACGGTTCGTGATTGCCCATAAGTTTCCGGCCGAAGAGGTGCTATCGCGCGTATTGGCCATTGATGTGCAGATTGGGCGCACCGGTGCAGTGACACCCGTTGCACGATTGGAACCTGTGGCCGTTGGCGGCGTGGTTGTCACGAATGCCACGCTTCATAATTTCATCGAAATAGCCCGCAAAGATATTCGAGTCGGTGATACGGTGATCATTCGCCGTGCTGGCGATGTGATTCCCGAAGTCGTTGCCTCGTTGCCCGATCGCCGTTTGCGGGATGCCATGGGGCAACCCGTGCATGCAGTGATGCGCTGTCCGCAAATCTGCCCGGAATGTGGCTCGCATGTCGAGCTACCCCCCGGAGAAGCGGTCGCCCGGTGCACAGGGGGGCTGGTTTGTCCGGCGCAACGCAAGCAGGCATTACGTCACTTCGCATCACGCCGTGCGATGGATGTCGAGGGTCTGGGAGAACGGGTCGTTGATCAGCTGGTCGATGCCGGGCTTGTACACTCGCCAGCGGATCTCTATGCACTCACGGCTGAGCAGCTCGCCGGATTGGACCGTTTTGCCGAGAAATCTGCCGACAATCTCATTGCCGCTATTGCCCGGAGTCGGGCGGCAAAGCTGGATCGATTGATTTACGCGCTGGGCATTCGCAATGTCGGCGAGCAGACCGCCAAGGATCTGGCGCGTTATTTCGGAACACTGGAAGCGCTGATGGCGGCCGATGGACTCACCCTGATGCAGGTTCCCGATGTCGGACCCGTGGTTGCTGATTCGATTCATGCATTTTTTGCCGAGAATCACAACCGTGAGGTGATTGCGCGCCTGCAAGCGGCTGGTGTGCGTTGGGAAAATATCAGCGTGGTTTCCGTTCAAGGCCCTATGGCCGGTAAGACGGTCGTGCTGACAGGGTCGTTGCCAACGATCAGCCGGGATGACGCCAAGGCCATGATCGAGGCAGCAGGCGGCAAAGTTTCTGGTTCAGTCTCGGCCAGAACAGATTTTGTGGTGGCTGGCGAGGCTGCCGGCACCAAATTGGAGAAGGCCCTGAGCCTGGGAATTGAAGTATTGGATGAGGCCGGGCTACTGCAACGGTTACAATCCTGACTCAATCTATGTGCAGCACCGCGCGGAGTGTTTGATGAAAAAGGTACGTAAGGCAGTTTTTCCGGTAGCCGGCCTCGGGACACGATTCCTGCCTGCCACCAAGGCCAGTCCGAAAGAAATGCTGACGGTGGTCGATAAACCGCTCATTCAGTATGCCGTCGAGGAAGCGGTGGCTGCCGGCATTACCGAGATGGTGTTTGTCACCGGACGCAGCAAACGTGCCATTGAAGATCACTTCGACAAGGCCTACGAGCTTGAAAGCGAGCTGGCTCAGAAGAACAAACAGGCATTGCTGGATATCGTGCAGAATATTCTGCCTAAACACGTCAATTGCATTTACATCCGTCAGGCTGAACCGCTGGGACTGGGTCATGCCGTCCTCTGTGCCAAACCGGTAATTGGCGATGAACCCTTTGCTGTTCTGTTGGCAGATGATCTGCTGGATGGCTCGACGCCCGTCATGCGACAGATGGTGGATTGTTACGACTATTACCGCTGCTCGGTGCTGGGTGTTCAGGATGTGCCGCGTGCAGATACCAGGAGCTACGGCATCGTTGATGCCAAGTCGGTGTCTGATCGGCTGGAGCAGGTGAATGCCATTGTCGAAAAACCGGATCCGGCTTCGGCACCATCGACGCTGGCGGTTGTGGGACGCTACATTCTGTCAGGGCGTATTTTCCATCATCTCGAGCGCATTCAACCCGGGGCCGGTGGTGAGATTCAATTGACGGATGGTATTGCCAGTCTGCTGGCTGAAGAGCAGGTACTCGCCTATCGCTATGATGGGGTGCGTTACGACTGCGGTTCAAAGATCGGTTACCTCAAGGCAACCGTTGCTCTGGGTCAGCGTCATCCGGAAGTTGGTGCAGAATTTACACAATACCTTGGTAATCTGAAGTAACTCTTTATCTGTGGACCATGGCAAAATTTATCCGTCATGATCCGGTACGTTCACAGCTGCTTCACGACCGGACTGCGATCGATGCACTGATTAGTCATCAGGCAGCACTCATGAATGCGCGTTATGCGGGGCAGCGTGTTCTCGTTCTAGCCGTGATGACAGGCGCCCTGATCTATGCGGGACAGCTTTTGCCCAGACTCGACTTCGAACTCGAACTGGATTATGTCCACGCGACCCGCTATGACGGCGCCCGATCTGGCGGTGAATTGAAATGGCTGGTCCGGCCGCGTCAATCGGTTGCTGGAAAACACATTCTCCTGCTGGATGATATTCTGGACGAAGGGATTACGCTCGATGTCATTCGGACATGGCTGGGCAACGAAGGTGCGGCGGATGTGGCGATTTCGGTGCTGGTCCATAAGGAGAAGCTGACCCTGCAACCCTGTTCGCCGGCGTTTCCGGCACTGATCGTTCCAGATGACTATGTTTATGGATTCGGTCTGGATGCCGATGGCCTCTGGCGTAATGCAGATGGTATTTTTGTGGCGCCAGCGACGCATGTCGTTTAAATCAGTACGCACGCAGGACTTGAGCACCGCTGTCTCTGCGGTTTCGGCGCTCAGCGAACCCCTGGAATCGACATTGTTACGGTGGCGTACAGAAGCGGCCGAGCTCGACCGGTTGGGCATTTATGACTGGTTGGCGAACCGGGTCAGCGCCGATCGTGTGCTTGAAGTGGGCTGCGGTTTTGGAATGTCGACGGCGGCACTGGTTCGAGCCGGCAAGACCGTGTTTGCACTGGATAGCCGCATGGATTGCCTCAAGGCGACCAGGTCGCTAGTTCCCGAGGCGACTTATGGTGTGGCCGATGTTCACCACTACGATGATCATCTTATTGCGGATCTGCAGGCATTCGCCCCCGAGGCTGTCGTCTGCTGGCTGGCAGGTGCACCGGCAGAGGCATTACCCCGTGATGTACCGGCCGCCTATGCAGTAATGCAGTATCGTCTCCAGCTTCAACACTCGGTTGTGCGTATGGCAATGAAAGTCGATACGGTCAGGACCATTCATCTGGCAGATCGTACGGCATTTCCCTGGAAGATGAAGGATACTGGTCGCCAGACGTTGGTCGGCATGATTTCGTCGGTCATTCTGTCCGAGACACCGTTCGGGCTCGATGTATCGGATGTGCAGTTCAAAAAGATCGAGTTACCGGTGGCATCAAGGCAGCTGACAGGAAGTTTAGCGGGGCTTATCCCGGTGATCGGTGAGGCGACGATCAAACGCAGGCATAATGTTTCCTGACCCGACAATGGACATGCGATCATGAGCACTCCGGATAAACCCCAGTTCCTGGCCATTATTGGCGGCAGTGGGCTGAATCATCTATCCATCCTTGAAGGCGCATACCGTCGTTTTGTTAGAACGCCTTATGGTGAACCGTCTTGTCCGATGACCCTCGGGTCAATCTGTGGTCACCCGATGGTTTTTCTGGCACGCCATGGTCATGGTCACACCATCATGCCCAACGAAATCAACTACCGTGCGAACATCTGGGCGCTCAGAAAATTAGACGTGACCGGTATCATTGCAGTCGGTTCGGTCGGGTCGATCCACCCGGTACTGGGGCCCGGTGACCTGGTCATTCCGGATCAGTTGATCGATTACACCTCGGGCAGGCCTGGTACCTTCTTTGGTAGCGAGCCGGACATTGATATGCACGTCGATTTCACACATCCTTTCGATGTATCTCTGCGTGAACGTTTATCGGGTGTTGCCGATTTGCTGGGGTTTAATCTCCGGGATGGTGGGGTGTATGGCTGTACGCAGGGGCCACGTCTTGAAACTGCCGCAGAAATCAGGCGGCTGGCTGGCGACGGTGCGGATGTCGTGGGTATGACGGCCATGCCAGAGGCGGTGCTCGCCCGAGAGCTGGGTATTCCCTATGCGCAACTCAATGTTGTTGCCAACTATGCAGCAGGAATCAGGGAAAGCGCCCAAGGCATCGAATTCAGTGCTTTGGGGCCCGTGCTGGAAGAGGCGATGTGCAAGGTCCGTCTGATGATCGAAACCCTGGTTGGCTGCAAGATGCCCGCCTGATTATTGTTGACGTGCCGGGGTGTCGATCTTCAGTTGTTCCAGCAGGTCGTTTTCCAGCAGCAGTCTGTCCCGACTCTGATTCAGGCTGCGTCCGGAAATCAGGAACGTATCCTCAACCCGTTCGCCAAGTGTCGATATCCGTGCGGTATGCAGGGACGCACCATGACGGGTGAGTGTTTCGGCGATGGCATAGAGTAGTCCGGTACGATCCGCGGCACGGATCGATACGACATACTGCTGACCGCTCTCATCCGGTTCAATCAAGACATCCGGGGTAATGGGAAATGAACGGACCTGTCGGGAAACGCGCCCGACACGGGGTGGCAAGGGTCGTATTGTGCCGTTCAGGATTTCCAGTAGATCGTGCTCGATGATGGCGCAGGTTTCGCGATCCATGCCCCGATCCGATGCATCCAGCAGATTAAAGCTATCCAGTGCATAGGCATGGCGGGTTGTATGGATCTTTGCATCCATGATCGAATAGCCGATAGCACTGAAGTAGGCACACAATCGTACGAACAGATCTGCCTGATCGGGCGCATAGACGAGTACCTGGATGCCTTCGCTTTCCGGATTGGGTCGCGCTCGCACCACCGGCTTGTTCTCGTGAGTTCTGTAGTAGAGGCACCGGGTATGCCAGGCAATCTCTTCGTCGGTATGACGGAGAAAGTAGACATCGTCGAGCTGTTTCCAGAACTGCGTTTGCACCGAATTACCCAGCGCAAAGTAGCGTAGATGTGCCAGCGCTTCGCGTTTGCGCTGAACGACCATGTCGCCGATATCATCGGCAGCGTCTCCTGATGCCTGTTCCAGCCGTGCCAGTGAGGTCTGGTAGAGCGTTTCCAGCAGTCGGGCTTTCCAGGAATTCCAGACCTTGGGGCTGGTGCCGCGAATGTCGGCGACGGTCAGTAGATACAGCGCTGTGAGATGACGTGCATCGCGGACCTTTTTACAGAAAACGGCAATGGTCGTTGGGTCGGAAATATCTTCTTTCTGGGCGACCGAAGACATGGTCAGGTGTTCACGCACGAGCCAGACGACAAGCGCTGTGTCTTTCTTGGTCATCGCATGTGATGTGCAGAAAGTTTCGGCGTCAACGGTACCCAGCTCGGAATGGTCTCCGCCACGCCCTTTGGCAATATCATGAAAGAGGGCGGCCACTACCAGTAACCATGGGCGTTCAAATTCTGCGATCAGTCGGTGGCAGAACGGATTCTCGTGCGCGAAGTCTTCGCGCTGGAAACGGCGGATGTTGCGGACCACCTGCAGAATATGCTGATCGACTGTGAAGACATGAAACAGATCGTGCTGCATCTGGCCTACGATTTTTCCGAAGGCGGGGATATAGCGACCAAGGATGCTGAATTGGTTCATCAGCCGCAAGGCATGCAAAACGCCATTTTTCTGTCGCAGTATCTGTATGAAAAGCTGTTTGTTTTCCTTTTGCTGCCGGAACTCCCGATTAACCAGTCGACGCGCCGCATAGAGCGCGCGCAAGGTGCGCGAGGTCATCTCCTGAACACCCCCTTGCTTTTCCATGAGCAGAAAGGTTTCGAGAATGGCAGACGGTTGCTTCTGATAGATCTGTGGGTCGACGATGTCGAGCTTGTGCCCCACTTTCTGGAAGCGCTCGTTCAGCGGACGTATGCGTTGCTTGCTGGCGGGCGCCAGTTTTTCGCTAATCGACTTGAGTACTAGGGTGTTAATCTGGCTGACCCGTTTGGCAATACGATAGTAGCGCTGCATGAACTGTTCGCTGGCGCGTTTGTTCGAATCGTCGCTAAAGCCGAACTGCTGTGCCATTTGACCCTGCAGGTCAAACAGCAGCCGATCTTCCGAGCGACCGGTCAATAGGTGTAAATGAATCCGGACATCTGCCAGAAAGTTGGCGGCACGTTCGATGGCGACGCGTTCATCGCCCTGCATGAGGCCTTCCTTCTGTAGCGCAGACCAGGTGTCTGCACCCTTGACGAACCCCCCTGCATGGGCGATCCAGCGAATCATTTGCAAATCGCGCAAGCCCCCGGGGCTTTCCTTGACATTGGGCTCCAGGCTGAATGCAGTAAAGGCATGGCGCAGATGTCGTTCTTCCTGTTCTGCCATTTTGGCAGCGATGAATTGCTCACCGGACATGGCCTCCGCAACGGTCTCTGAAAGACGACGTGCGAGTTTCTTTTCGCCACAGACCCAGCGTGATTCATAAAGAGCTGTCTGGATGGTCACATCGGCTTCAGCCGCAGCCAGGCATTCATCAATGGTGCGCACGCTGTGACTGATGGCCAGCCCGAGATCCCAGAACTGGCTGATCAGCGTTTGCAATGTTTCTTCAAGCAGTTCGGACGGCGCTGTCTCGAGTGCGATCAGCACATCAATGTCAGAAAAAGGATAGAGTTCGCCACGACCATAGCCGCCAACGGCAATCAGTGCACAGCCAGACGGCATGGGGGTATGTGCCCACATGGCGGCGAGCGTCTGGTCGACCAGATCACATCGGGCGCGCAGATAGGTTCTGGGTTCCGGATGTGCCAGGTAAGCAGTAGCCAGGTCTTTCTGCGCCGCGGCTAGTTGCTGCCGGAGTCCGGCTAGTACAGCGGGAGTTCCCGGACTGCTCCTGTTCATATCGCTATTCAGATGGCAGGTCGGGGAGGGCAGCCGTCGGAAACGGTCAGCACCTCGACGCCATCCCGGGTCACGACGATGGTGTGCTCCCACTGGGCAGATAGAGAATGATCCTTGGTCACGATCGTCCAGCCATCGGCCAGCTCCCGGATGTCGGGCTTGCCGGCGTTGATCATCGGCTCAATCGTGAAGATCATGCCTTCCTGCAGTTTGAGTCCGGCACCGGGTTTGCCGTAGTGCAGAACCTGCGGATCTTCGTGGAAGTGCTGTCCAATGCCGTGGCCACAGAACTCGCGCACGACTGAATAACCATGCTTCTGGGCATGGGTCTGGATCGCATGACCGATATCGCCGAGTGTGGCGCCAGGGCGAACCACGTCGATGCCTCTCCAGAGACACTCGAAAGTGATGTCGCAAAGACGCTGGGCAAGGGTGGAAACATCGCCAACGGTAAACATCCGGCTGGTGTCGCCATACCAGCCGTCTTTGATGACGGTGATATCCAGGTTAACGATGTCCCCCTTCTTGAGCTGCTTGTCGCCCGGGATGCCATGACAAACCTGGTGATTGACGGATGAGCAGATTGACTTGGGGTAAGGGGCGTAACCGGGTGGCTGATAGTTCAATGGCGCGGGGATGGTGCCTTGGACATTGACCATGAAGTCATGACACAGACGATCCAGTTCACCGGTTGTTACCCCGGGTTTTACGAAAGGCGTAATGTAATCAATGACTTCGGATGCCAATCGGCAAGCGACGCGCATTTTTTCGATCTGTTCGGGGGTTTTAAGCGTGATACTCATTATTGGTTGTCATTGTCCGGGTGAAAAACCTCGACCCTCGGCCGATGCAACAGAAGAATAACCGAGACGGATTCATCCGGCCAGCAACCGCGGCATGATGGCCCGGAATTTGACTTGCTGCACTGCGGGTTTGGTTGCTATAATCACAAAGTTTTCTTGATTGAAAACCGGCTGTTGGTAAATCCAGTAGTCGTTGTCAGCGTTCCGGAATCCTGTTCCGGAGCTAATCCTCACACGGTTCCGAATTCAGGGTGTTTTTCTCCGGAAAAATCGCAGTCGGTACCGTGGCGGTCTAACCCTGCAAGGAGTCGTTATGTCGACAATGCGTGAAATGCTGGAAGCCGGCGTCCACTTCGGACACCAGACCCGCTTCTGGAACCCCCGTATGGCCCCCTATATTTTCGGGGCCCGCAACAAGATTCACATCGTCAACCTCGAAAAGACGGTCGGTAAGTACAACGAAGCGATCGCTTTCGTTAAAAAACTGGCTGCCAACAAGGGGACGGTTCTATTTGTCAGTACCAAGCGTCAGGCGCGCGAAATCGTTGCCGAAGAGGCAACCCGTGCCGGTATGCCGTATGTCGACCAGCGCTGGCTGGGTGGCATGCTGACCAACTACAAGACACTGAAGCAATCGATCAAGCGTCTGAAGGACATGGAGCTGTCGGTTGAAGACGGCTCGTGCGAGCGCCTGACCAAGAAAGAAGCGCTGAACTTCAAGCGTGAGCTGGAGAAGCTGCAGAAATCCATCGGCGGTATCAAGAACATGAACACGCTGCCGGATGCCATCTTCCTGATCGACGTCGGTTATCACAAGATTGCCGTGACCGAAGCCAACAAGCTTGGTATTCCGGTGATCGGCGTGGTCGATACCAACCATAGCCCGGAAGGCGTGGACTACATCATCCCGGGTAACGATGACTCGTCGCGCGCGATCCGTCTGTACGCCCGAGGCATCGCCGATGCCGTGCTGGAAGGTCGTAGCCAGTCGATCCAGGAAATCGTTGACGCCGCTGGTGGCGAAGACGAATTCGTCGAAGTCGAAGAAGAGACCTCGGCCGAGTAAGCGGTCAGGCCGGAGCGCTGTGCAAACAGCGAATCCGCTCCGGCATGGTCGGCCGCCTTCGGGCGGCCGATTTGCAATAAACACCCTGTTTGTCGGGATGCTAACCGGCAAACAGCGTCAGATAGATTTGAATCAGGAGAAAAGCATGGCTGAAATTACCGCAGGGATGGTTAAGGAACTTCGCGAGAAGACCGATGCGCCGATGATGGAATGCAAGAAAGCGCTTACCGAAGCCCAGGGCGATATGGCCAAGGCCGAAGAGCTGCTGCGCGTCAAGCTGGGTAGCAAAGCATCGAAGGCTGCCGCACGTATTGCTGCCGAAGGTATCGTGGGTATCTACCTGTCGGCGGACGGTAAGCTGGCTTCGATGGTTGAAGTGAACTGTGAAACCGATTTCGTGGCCAAAAACGATGATTTCCTGGCGTTCGCCCGTGAAGTCGCCGAATTGGTTGCTACCAAGAATCCGTCCGATGTGGCTGCGCTGTCTGAATTGCCATTGAACGGCTCGACCGTTGAGGCCGTGCGTGCCGCACTGGTCGGCAAGATCGGTGAGAACATGAGCATTCGCCGTTTTGTCCGTATCGAAGGCGCTGGCAAGGTGGCGTCTTACGTGCACGGTGGTAGCAAGATTGGTGTGTTGGTCGATGTCGATGGTGGCGATGAGTCTCTGGCGAAGGATCTGGCCATGCACATCGCTGCGAATAAACCGAAGTCGCTCGACGCTTCGGGGGTTGACAGCGCGCTGATCGAAACCGAACGCCGTATTGCAACTGAAAAGGCTGCCGAATCGGGCAAGCCGGCCGACATCGTCGCCAAGATGGTCGAAGGTACCGTCCAGAAGTTCCTGAAGGAAGTGACCCTGATGGGCCAGGTCTTTGTTAAGGCCGAAGATGGCAAGCAGACGATCGAGCAACTCCTCAAGCAGAAGAATGCCCAGATCAAGGGCTTTACGCTGTTCATCGTCGGTGAGGGCATCGAGAAGAAGGTCGATGACTTTGCCGCCGAAGTGGCTGCCCAGCAGGCTGCCGCCGCCAAGAAGTAACTGGTTTTACCCGGGTCGCGCAATGCGTGGCCCGGTTTGTAGTTCGGCAGTTCCGGATTCTTGACGCAATTTTCTCGTTATAAGGGGTCTTTTATGGCAACACCCAAATACAAACGCATACTGCTCAAGCTCTCCGGCGAAGCCTTGATGGGGGATGATGCTTACGGGATCAATCGTCAGACCATCGGTGGCATTGTTGCCGAAATCAAGAAGGTCGCCGATCTGGGTGTCCAGATGGGCGTGGTGATCGGCGGCGGCAATATTTTCCGCGGTGTGGCCGCTTCGGCTTCCGGTATGGATCGTGCCCAGGCCGACTACATGGGTATGCTGGCCACTGTCATGAACAGTCTTGCACTTCAGGACGCCATGCGCCTGGCGGGTTTGCCGGTGCGGGTGCAATCCGCACTCGATATCCAGCAGGTTGTTGAGCCGTATGTGCGTGGTAAGGCGATCCGCTACCTTGAACAGGGCCGCATCGTGATTTTTGCAGCCGGTACGGGCAACCCGTTCTTTACGACGGATACGGCTGCAGCGTTGCGTGGTGCCGAGATTGGCGCCGAGATCGTGCTCAAGGCGACCAAGGTGGATGGTATTTATACCGCCGATCCGAAGAAAGACCCGAAGGCGACAAAATACGAAACGATTTCCTTCGATGAAGCGATCCAGAAGGATCTTAAGGTCATGGATGCAACGGCGTTTGCCCTCTGTCGAGACCAGAAGCTGCCGATCAACGTGTTCTCCATTTTCGAAGCTGGCGCGCTTGAGCGTGTCGTGATGGGTAGCGCCGAAGGCACCCTAGTTTATTGCTGATTTACAAAGAATCTCAGGACTATTGCTATGAGCGAACTGAAGAAGACGACCGAGCAGAAAATGCTCAAATCCCTGGAAAACCTGAAAACCGAGCTCGGAAAAATTCGTACGGGTCGCGCACATACCGGTATTCTCGATCACGTGATGGTCGAGTACTACGGTTCGATGGTGCCGATCAATCAAGTCGCCAACGTGACCCTCGTCGACGCGCGTACGATTGGCGTTCAGCCGTGGGAAAAGCCGATGGCCGCCAAGATCGAGAAGGCGATTCGCGAATCGGATCTGGGTTTGAATCCGGCAGCGCAGGGTGAGCTCATTCGTGTACCGATGCCACCGTTGACCGAAGAGCGCCGTAAAGAGCTGATCAAGGTCGTTAAAGCCGAAGGCGAGAATGGCAAGGTTTCGATTCGCAATCTGCGTCGCGATGCCAACAACGCACTGAAGGATGCACTCAAGAACAAGGAGATTTCGGAAGACGACGAGCGTCGTTCGCAGGATGAAATCCAGAAGCTCACCGACAGATTCGTCGCCGATGTCGACAAGCAGCTCGCCGAAAAAGAAAAGGAACTGATGCAGATCTGATTCAGCTCCGGGCAAAGGCATGGCCTTCAGATGAAACTCTCCCGCTGGTTCCGCAAACAGGCTCAGCCCAAGGCTGGGCCTGCTGTCCATGATGGCGTTTGTCCGCGCCATATCGCCATCATCATGGATGGCAACGGTCGTTGGGCCAAGCGCCGTTTGCTGCCGCGTGTCGCTGGGCACCGGCAGGGCGTGGAAACGGTACGCAGCACGGTGCGTCAATGTCTGGAACTGGGCGTTGAACACCTGACACTTTTTGCTTTCAGCTCCGAGAATTGGCGGCGTCCCGTCGAGGAAGTCACGCTGCTGATGCAGCTGTTTATGAGGGCGCTGGAGCAGGAAGTCGGCAAGCTGAGCGAGAATCAGATCCGTTTGCGTATCGTGGGTGATTGCTCCCGGTTTGCGCCTGAGCTGCAGACGTTGATTGCAAATGCTGAAGAACTGACGCGAAACAACACGCGTTTGACGCTGCATGTCTGCGCCAATTACGGTGGCCGCTGGGACATCATGCAAGCAGTCAATCGACTGGTTGACGCGCATCCGGAGCATGCGGGCGAGTACAAGGAGCACGATCTGGAGCCTTTCCTCTCTTTCGCCGATGTGCCGGAGCCTGACCTTTTTATCCGTACAGGCGGGGAAGAGCGCATTTCCAATTTTCTGCTCTGGCAGCTGGCCTATACCGAGCTGTATTTCACGCCGACGCTGTGGCCGGATTTTGATCAATCGGCGTTTGTCGAAGCGATTCGCTCATTCCAGAAACGGCAACGCCGCTTTGGTCAGACGGGTGATCAGATCGAAACAGCGCAACGCATCGCACGTGCAAACCCGTCGCCGGAGTCGGCCGGAAACATTACCGATAAATGATTTGAGACTTTAAGGACGCAAGATGCTCGCAACCCGAATCAAAACGGCGGTCGCACTCTTTATTCTGGTAGCGCTGATGCTCTTCGTTCTGCCGGATCCTTCGTGGGCAATTTTCTGCTGCGTCATTGCCGCGCTCGGATTCTGGGAATGGCTGGCGCTGACTGCAGCGCCTTATGTGACGGGGATGGTTCGCGTTTTGGTTGCTGCCGTTGTCGGCATTGCACTGGTTGCTCTGCTCCTGGGGCCGATGGCCTGGTTGGGTCTGTTAACCGGCTTACTGCTATTGGTCGCCGGCGTCTTCTGGCTGCTGGTTGTTCCGTTCTGGCTAGTTCGTCAGTGGCGACTGACAAACCCTGTGTTGCATTTTTTCGTCGGTTTAGTCCTGGTTTTGCCGGCCTGGAGTGCGTTAGTTTCCCTCAAATCGTTGCCGCCCCAACCCTGGTTTCTGCTGGCCGTAATGGCTGTGCCCTGGATTGCTGATATTGGCGCCTATTTTTCTGGTCGTCACTTTGGGCGTCGAAAGCTTGCGCCGTCCATTAGTCCGGGTAAAACCTGGGAAGGCGTCGCCGGAGCCGCAGTCTGCATTCTGGTCTATGGTATCGGGTTGACCCAGTTGGGCGGGTTTTTTGCCCTCTTAACCATGCCGGTGTTGCTCCTCCTGCTGGCGTTGTCGATTACCGGTGATCTCTTTGAATCATTGATGAAGCGTCAGGCGGGTATCAAGGACAGCTCATCGCTCTTGCCGGGTCATGGTGGTGTACTTGATCGCATTGATAGCCAGCTCTCCGTGCTTCCTGTGGCGCTCCTGCTCATCATTATCGCGACTGCCCGCTGATTTTTCCATGCAGAAGCTTGCCATTCTCGGTTCTACCGGCTCTATCGGTCGTAATACGCTGGATGTGGTGGCGCGCCATCCGGATCGCTATCAGGTCTTTGCGTTGGCAGCGCATAGACGCATTGATCTTCTGGAAGCCCAGATACGGACCTTTAATCCGGCGGTTGCGGTTGTTGTTGACCCCGTTGCTGCTGAAACTCTTTCACTGCGTTTGGCCGGCTCGAATCTGACGACAGAAATCCGGTCGGGTGCCGATGCGATCATCAGCATCGCCCAGGATGCGGCTGTCGACACAGTCATGGCGGCCATTGTCGGCGCCGCCGGTTTACCCTCGGCGCTGGCTGCCGCCGAAGCAGGGAAGCGCGTACTGCTGGCTAACAAGGAAGCACTGGTGATGGCTGGCCCGGTGTTCATGAATGCCGTGCGACAGTCTGGTGCGCTGCTGCTGCCGATCGATAGTGAGCACAATGCCATCTTTCAGTCCTTGCCAGCGGATTATCAGCAGAATCCCGGCAGGCACGGTGTTGCCCATATCATCCTGACCGCATCTGGTGGGCCATTCCGAGGTTATGACCGTAAACGCCTGCTGAAGGTAACGCCGGAAGAGGCTGTCAGTCACCCCAATTGGGCGATGGGCCGGAAGATTTCGGTCGATTCGGCAACGCTTATGAATAAGGGGCTCGAAGTTATCGAAGCACACTATCTTTTTGGCATCGACCCCGAGCGTATCCGCGTGGTGGTTCATCCGCAGAGTACGATTCACTCGCTGGTGCAGTATATCGACGGCTCGGTTCTGGCGGAGCTTGGTGCGCCGGATATGCGGACACCCATTGCGCATGCCCTGGGCTGGCCGGATCGGATCGAGGCGGGTGTGCCGATGCTGGATCTTATCTCCAGCGGCTCCTTTGATTTTTTGCCGCCGGATCTGGAAGCGTTTCCGTGTCTGCGTCTGGCCTTTGAGGCCCTACGCTCGGCAGGCCGGGCTCCCGCAATTCTGAATGCAGCCAATGAGATCGCTGTGGCAGCGTTTCTGGAAAGGCAGATCGGATTTGTCGATATTCCCCGCGTGATCGAGGAAACGCTGACCCATATACCCAATGGGCCTGTGGACTCGCTGGCAGATGTGCTCGCTGCCGATGCTGCTGCCCGTGTCTATGCGCAATCGCGCCTGGCAGTCTGATGACGGTTATTTCCTCGCTGCTGGCCTTTGTGGTTGCCATTGGGCTTTTGGTAACCGTACACGAGCTTGGGCATTACCTGGTCATGCGCTGGTGTGGTGTCCGTGTGCTGCGCTTTGCTTTTGGTTTTGGCAAGGTGCTCTGGTCTCGTCAGAGCCGTTCAGGGACTGAATGGGCGATTTGTCTCTGGCCGCTTGGTGGCTACGTCAAACCGCTGGATACCCGGGAAGCGGGTCACCTTGATTTGAATGCACGCGCTGTCGCTTTTGATACCCAGTCGGTCGGTAAGCGTATCGCCATGGTTGCGGCCGGGCCGGTTGCCAATTTCCTGCTGGCGATTCTGTTGTACTGGATTGTTTTCCTGAATGGCACCACGGAATGGCGGCCGATTGTGGCCCAGCCTTCTTTAGGCTCGCCGGCTGCCGTTGCCGGGGTTCAGGCGGGCGATCTGGTAACCCGGGTAGATGGCGATCCGGTTGAGACATGGATGACCTTCCAGTGGCGTCTACTGCAAGCCTTTTCTAGTGAACGCGAAGTCAGTATCGCGGTGGCCGCTACACGTCAGGGCATGCCTGATCATGACACCCCGGACCGGGGGTTGCTGATTCGTATTCCCGAAGGATTGAGTATTGGCCCGGAACTGATGCCAGCCCTGGGATTGCGTCTGGCCTCCCCGGATTTTGCGCCCGTGGTCGGGACTATCCAGACCGATAGTGCGGCCGGGGTAGCCGGCCTCCGCGTTGGCGATCGGGTCGAAAAGATTGACGGTCAGCCTATTACCCACTGGGCTGAAGTTGTCGAACAGATCCGGGCCCATCCCGGCAAATCGCTGCAGCTTCAAGTCTATCGAGAGGGCCAGGTCGTCAGTCTGACACTGACGCCACGTGCTGTAGACGAGTCGGCTCGCTCTGAGGGCGGTGCTGTCATCCGCACCATTGGGCGTGCCGGGATTGGTCCCCTGCAGGACCCCGCCGTACTGGATCGATACCGGATCCGGCATGAATGGGGCCCGCTGGAGGCTTTGCGAGCCGGAGTCTTCGAGACTTATGAAAAAAGCCGTTTTAGCCTGGTGATGCTGGGGCAGATGCTGGTTGGAAGAGCCTCGCTGGAAAATCTGTCCGGACCGGTGACCATTGCTACAGCGGCAGGACAGACCGCGCGCATGGGTGCCGAGTCATTTTTGCGATTTCTGGCAATCGTCAGCCTGTCGCTAGGTGTGATCAATCTGTTGCCGCTGCCGCTCCTTGATGGGGGTCACTTGATGTATTATCTGGTCGAGATTCTGACGGGAAAACCGGTTTCAGCCGAACGTCAGGCCCTCTTGCAACGTTTTGGCGTGGTTTTACTCGGCACTCTGATGTTTATCGCGCTTTTCAATGACTTACAGCGACTTTTCAACTGGTAAACGGATGTTCCGGAAGTACGCCACCCTGTTCGGACACGATGCTTTTCGGCAGCGTCTGTTCATATTTCTACAATTAATGCTACTCGCCTTATTTATACCTAAGGCTTTTGCACAAACGCAGTCGCATGAAGCGACCACTTTCCGGCCATTTGTGGTTCAGGATATTCGTGTCGAGGGGTTGCAGCGCACCGAGGCCGGTACGGTATTTACCTATTTGCCTATCAAGGTAGGTGAAACGGTCGATACTGAAAAAGTATCCGAATCGCTACGCGCGCTCTATGCCACCGGTTTTTTCAAGGATGTCCGCATTGAGGCCGAGGGGCATGTTCTGATTGTCAGCGTTGTTGAGCGCCCGGCCATCGCCTCCATCACTTTCGAGGGGATGAAGGAGTTCGAAAAGGACGTTGTTCTGAAGTCGCTCAAGGAGGTCGGTCTGGCCGATTCCCGGATTTTTGACCGTTCCGTCCTGGAGCGTGCCGAGCAGGAACTGAAACGCCAGTACCTGTCGCGCGGTAAGTATGCCGTTCAGATCACGACCACCGTCACACCGCTGGAGCGGAACCGGGTCGGCATCAATTTCAATATCGTTGAAGGCGATACTGCAAAAATCCGGGAGATTAATATCATCGGTGCCAAGGCATTCCCTGAGAGCGAGCTGCTCGATCTCTTCGAGCTTTCCACTCCGACGTGGATATCCTGGTATACCAAATCCGACCAGTACTCACGTCAGAAGCTGACGGCGGACATGGAAAAGCTCCGTTCGTTTTATCAGGATCGTGGTTTCCTGGATTACGCAATTGATTCCACCCAGGTCTCGATTAGCCCCAACAAGGAAAATATCTTTCTGACGATTAGCCAGAGCGAAGGTAATCGCTACAGCATCAGCAGCGTCAAGGTCGTCGGCGAATTCATTGTTCCTGAAAGCGAGATTCGCAAGTTGATCAAGATTGCGCCGGGTCAGGTGTTTTCGCGCGACAAGGTTAATCAGACCGTCAAGGGCATTAACGAACGCCTGGGCCAGGAAGGCTATGCTTTTGCCAACGTCAACGCCGCACCGGACATCAATCGCGAAAAACGTCTGGTCGGATTTACATTCTTTGTGGATCCGGGACGCCGCGTTTATGTGCGCAAGGTCAACATTACCGGCAACGTCAAGTCGCGCGATGAAGTCGTTCGTCAGGATATGCGCCAGATCGAGGGGGCCTGGTATGACGCCGATAAGCTCAAGTTATCTCGCGAACGCCTTATGCGTACCGACTTCTACAAGCAGGTCGATATCCAGACGCCACCTGTGGCCGGCACGAACGATCAGGTGGACGTCAACGTCAATGTCGAAGAAAAATCAACGGGTAGCTTCCAGATCGGTGCCGGTTTTTCTAGCTATGAAAAGCTGACGCTGTCCGGCTCGATCAGCCAGAACAATCTTTTTGGTAGTGGCAAGAATGTTACGCTGGCGGTCAATACCAGTAAGGTCAATACGCTGTATAACCTGTCCTATACCGATCCCTACTGGACAGTGAATGGTGTCAGCATCGGTTATGACGCCTACTACAAGACATTTAACTCGGCCACGCTCGACTGGTTGTCGACCTATAAGACCTTGTCTGGTGGTGGCGGCATCCGGTTCGGTTATCCTCTGAGCGAAACCAGTAATCTGAATCTCGGTTTTACGATCGACTCGACCAACATCAACCTATCAGGCGCCAGTCAGGTTGAGGTGCCGGATGGTCAAGCCTGTGGCACCATACCCGGCGAGCCGTGTTATCCGAACGTTCCCTACAATATTTATAACTTCACCCAGAAGTACGGATCGACGAATACCTCTCTGATCACAAGCACCGGTTGGCGACTGAATTCATTCGACTCGAACATTATGCCGACCAAGGGCAACCGTTTCGGCGTCGGTGCCGAAATTGCCAGTCCGCCGGGTAGCATCGCCTACTACAAACTTTCATACCAGCAACAGCATTTTCAACCGCTGACGCCCAAGAAATCCCTGATTGCCATGGGCAACATCAATCTGGGGTATGGGCAGGGCATCGGTGATAAGGCCTATCCGTTCTATAAAAACTTCTACGGTGGTGGTATTGGTTCGGTGCGTGGCTATAAGCCGGGTACGGTTGGCCCTCAGGCAACTAACCCGAATGGGGGAACCTCCTATATCGGGGGTAACGAGATCGCCACCGGAAATTTTGAAATCCAGGGGGGCTTCCCGGGTGCCGATACCATGCGCTGGAGTGTCTTCTACGACGTGGGTTATGTGGGAGCCGTTGGTTCGGCCGCACCGGGATGCTATCCGGGGATGACCTGTAATCCCTCGAACAACACGATTGCCACCTCGGCAGGCATTGGTATGGCCTGGGTATCGCCCGTCGGCCCGCTCAAGTTCAGCCTGGGTTATCCTATAGGTGCAGGTCCCGGCGCTCAGAAGCAGCCGTTCCAGTTTACGATGGGTAGTGCTTTTTAAAGAGAGAATCATGACATTGATGCGTCATTTCTTCAGGGTGTGTAGCGTAAGCCTTGTCTGTGGCCTGCTGATGGTCGGAATAGCCCGGGCCGAGGTCAAAGTTGGTTTTGTAGATATGCAGCGTCTTTTTGACCAGGCGCCGGTCGCCATTAAAGCGAATAAAAAGCTGACGGCCGAGTTTGCCAAGCGGGAGCTGGAGCTCCAGAAACTGAGTAAGCAGATCAAGACTCAGCAGGAAGCCCTGGAAAAGAATGGCGCCACGATGTCTGAGACCGAGCACCGTAACCGGGAGCGTGATCTAGCCGATCTTTCCCGCGAGTTCCAGCGTAAACAGCGTGAATTCCGTGAGGATCTGGAAATCCGTCGCAACGAGGCGATGTCCGGCATTCTTGATCGTGCCAACAGGGTATTGAAGCAGATTGCCGAATCCGAGAAATATGATCTGATCGTGCAGGATGCCGTCTATTTCAGTCCGCGTATCGATATCACCGATAAAATCATCAAAGCTTTGGCCGATGACGGAAAGTTGCCAAACTAAGATGGTACGTTGCGATGTAACGCTGACGCTGTCCGAAATCCAGGCGAGTCTGGGAGGGGAGCTTGTTGGCGACGGCTCTGTTGCTATTAGCAGCATAGCGCCGCTCGCTAGCGCAGAAGCAGGACAGGTCAGTTTTCTCTCGCAGCGCAAATACGCACCGTTGCTTGCAACGACACAGGCCTCGGCACTCATTTTGCCCCTGGAAGCAGCCGGGCAGTATCCCCGTGCACATATTCTCACTAGAAACCCATATCTCTACTTCGCCCGTGTGAGCCAGCTGTTGAATCCATCGCGGGTGCCTGATCCAGCGATTCATCCGTCTGTCGTGATTTCCCCGACTGCCAAGATCGGTCGCAATGCGGTTATTCATGCCGGTGTCGTCATCGGTGACGGGGTCGTTATCGGAGACGATGCTCGGATCTATCCGAACGTCACGATCTATCACGATTGCCATATTGGCGACCGTGTCGTGTTACACGCTGGCGTGGTCATTGGCGCGGACGGCTTTGGTAATGCTAAAGATGGCGATGCCTGGGTCAAGATCCCCCAGGTTGGCCGCGTTGTGATGGGTGATGATGTCGAGGTTGGCGCCAATACCTGTATTGATCGGGGTGCGCTTGAAGATACTGTCATCGGTAATGGCGTAAAGATCGACGATCAGATCATGATCGGCCATAACTGCCGCATCGGTGACCACACGGCGATCGCAGCCTGTGCAGGTATCGCAGGCAGCACGATTATTGGAAAACGCTGCCTCGTCGGTGGTGCGGCCATGTTCTCAGGCCACATTGAAATCTGTGATGATGTTCAGATCTCGGGTGGCAGCGCCATCATCAAAAGCATTCGCAAGCCGGGCCAGTACACAGGTGTTTTTCCAAGTTTGCCGCATGCAGATTGGTTGCACATCGCAGCCAATGTACGTCAGCTCGACGGACTCGCCAAAAGAGTGCAGCAACTCGAAGCCCAGATTCAATCATTGACTGCAGCAAAAACCGGAGAACCGTCATGAAGCTTAATGTTCAACAGATCCGCAAGATTCTTCCGCACCGTTATCCATTCCTGCTGGTCGACCGCGTTGAAGAGATCGAATTTGGTGAGCGTATTCATGCCATCAAGAATGTGACTGTGAACGAGCCTTTTTTTCCCGGGCATTTTCCGGAATACCCGGTATTCCCCGGTGTGCTGATCATGGAAGCGCTGGCGCAGGCTGCCGCCATTCTGACTTTTGCTTCGGCGTCTGAAGAGGAGACACTGCAGGCCGCCGATGATCTCTACCTGTTTGCGGGTATCGATAACGCCCGATTCAAGCGTCCGGTGATGCCGGGTGATCGCTTGGACCTCTATGCTGAAATGACGGCGAACAAACGTGGTATCTATAAGTACAAAGCAGTGGCCAGGGTCGATGGTCAGGTTGTGGCCGAAGCCGAACTGATGTGCGCACACCGCAAAATGGGTGATGCCTGATATGGTCGCGATTCATCCCAGCGCACTTGTCCATCCGAAAGCTCAGTTGGGCATTGGTGTGTCGGTTGGTGCGTTTACCATCATTGGTGAACACGTCAGCATCGGTGACGGTACCAGTATCGGTTCACATTGCGTGCTCGAAGGGCATACCCGTATCGGCAGCGATAACAGGATTCATCACTACGCAGCGCTTGGTGGTGTGCCTCAGGATAAAAAATATAATGGCGAGCCAACCCGACTGGAAATCGGCGACCGTAATACCATTCGAGAGTTCGTCAGCTTCCATGTGGGCACCGCCCAGGACAAAGGTGTCACAGCGATCGGTTCTGATAACTGGGTCATGGGGTACGTGCATGTTGCGCATGATTGCCAGATCGGTAATCAGGTTATTCTGGCCAGCAACGCACAGCTGGCCGGGCACTGCGAGGTCGGCGACTGGGCAATCCTGGGTGGCCACACCGGTTATCATCAGTTTGTGCGCATCGGGGCTCACGCCATGACGGGCGGCGGTTCTATCGTGATCCAGGACGTTCCGCCTTATGTCATGGCACAAGGTTACCCGGCGATACCCCGCGGAATTAATGCCGAAGGACTTAAACGTCGCGGTTTCACGGCTGAAGCCATTAATGCCATCAAACAGGCCTACCGTAATATCTACAAGGCTGGCCTGAGTCTGGAAGAAGCACGCGTCAAACTTGACGATCTACAAAAGGCACATCCGGAAGTCGCCACACTCAATGAGTTTCTGGCTTCTTCACAGCGCGGCATCATCCGCTAAACCGCGTGACGATGGCGCAAGGATTGCACAATCAGCCGGATCGCCCGCTGCGTATTGCGCTCATCGCCGGTGAAGCGTCAGGTGATGTGCTCGGTGCCAGCCTGATTCAGGCAATTGCAGAGCGGCGGCCCGATGCCGAGTTTTTCGGCATTGGTGGTCCCAAGATGATTGCTGCAGGGTTGACTAGTGCCTATGAACAGGAAAAGCTGGCGGTACGTGGCGCCATCGAAGTATTGAAGCACCTGCCTGAAATTCTTAGTATTCGAAGAGGCATTATTGCCCAGCTTGATGCCTGGCAGCCCGATGTCCTGATCGGGATTGATGCACCGGATTTCAACCTGCCCATCGAACGGCGCTTCAAGCGCAAGGGTACGCCGACCGTGCACTATGTCAGTCCGACGGTATGGGCCTGGCGTCGTGGGCGCGCCAAAAAAATCGTGGCGTCCGTTAACCAGCTCCTGTGCCTCTTTCCTTTTGAGCCGGCGTGTTACAAAGGCGAGGCTATCGAGCCGGTTTTTATTGGTCATCCACTCGCCGATGAGATTAGCCCCGAGATTGATCGTCTCCAGCAGCGCGCAGCGCTCAACTTGCCAGAGGCGGCACCGCTGATCACCCTGATGCCGGGCAGTCGTCGTTCAGAACTCGATTATCATGCGCCACTCTTCGTTCAGACGGCGAATCGGGTCGTCAGGGAGCTGCCAGAGGCCCTTTTCTTGGTCCCTCTGGCGACGCAAGTAACCCGGGATCGTTTCGAGACGGCTCTGAAAGAATTTGGCGATAAGAATTTACGCGTCCGCATTCTTTTCGGTCATGCACGCGAGGCATTGGCGGCAAGCGATCTTGCGCTTGTCTGTAGTGGTACGGCAACGCTTGAGGCCGCCCTGGTTCGTTGTCCCATGATCATTACCTATCGATTCTCGGCTTCGTCCGCCTGGATCTACAAGCGGATGCGCTATCTGCCCTGGGTTGGGTTGCCCAATATTCTGACTGGGCGCTTACTCGTGCCAGAGCTGCTGCAGGATGACGCAACACCAGACAGGCTATCAGCTGCCATGATTGACCTCTGGCGCTCACCGGCGCGTCGTGCGGACATGGAGCAGGAATTCGGCGTGATTCATCAGAAGCTACGCCAGGATTCGGCGTCTCGTGCGGCAGATGCTGTGTTGTCCTGTATCCGTCCATAAAATGTCGGCGATGTTGATTTGTGGCGTGGACGAAGCAGGGCGGGGCCCACTCGCCGGTTCGGTAATTGCGGCTGCGGTGATACTTGATCCCGCAAAACCGATTGCCGGCCTCGCCGATTCAAAAAAATTAAGTGCCTCGGCACGGGAACGTCTGGCGCCGCAAATTCGTGAAAGCGCCCTTGCTTGGGCTATCGGTGAAGCGACCGCCAGGGAAATCGATCAGATCAACATTCTTCAGGCGACATTTCTGGCCATGTGTCGTGCAGTCGCCGGACTCGCTATCACTCCGGGGCATGCCTTGATTGATGGTAATCGAGTTCCTGCCGGATTGCCGTGTAGTGCCGAGGCGATCGTCAAGGGAGATGCCAAAGAGCCGGTCATTTCCGCCGCGTCGATCCTGGCTAAAACCTTCCGTGATGCCCAGTTGCTCGAACTCGATCAGATCTATCCGCAATATGGCTTTGCACGCCATATGGGTTACCCGACAGCAGCTCACCTACAAGCACTTCGCGAGCACGGGCCCTCGCCGGTGCATCGCCGTAGTTTCGGCCCCGTTGCTCAGACCCTTTTGCCGGGATTGATCTGAATGAGTCTCGAGTACATTGCTTCGCGTCAGAATAGCCTCGTCAAGGAGCTTAAAAAGCTGGCCGGGAGTAAACGTGCGCGCTCAGAAACCGGACTGGTATTGTCTGAAGGCACGCATTTGTTGCAAACCATGCTCGATGCCGGTGTGCGACCTTGCGTTGTGGCGGTCACTGAGCGTCTTTCATCAGACCCGACGACACTAAGTCTGTTGCTTGCCTGTGAGGGTGCACGCTCTGTCTCTATTGCCGATGCGGTCTTTGACCAGATTGCTCCGGCCGATTCGCCAGTGGGCCTCCTGGCGCTAAGTCCCCTGAAAAGTTCGTTTATGCCGCCGGATACAGAGATCGATACACTCGTGCTCGAATCGATCCAGGACCCGGGCAATGTCGGCAGCCTAATTCGCACGGCCGTTGCCGCGGGGATCAGCCAGATCGTTTTGTCCCCGGGGTGTGCCGATGTCTGGTCACCACGTTGCCTACGTTCTGCCCAGGGAGCGCAATGGTTGGCAAGGGTATACACAGATGTGCCGCTGCCCGTTTTCCTCCAGAGCTACCAGGGCGAGGTTACGGCGACCGTACTAGAAAACGGGCAGAGCCTCTACCGGCAAAACTTGATCCAACCGGTGGCCTGGCTATTCGGAAACGAAGGGCAAGGGTTGACCGAAGAAATCATGACCTTTGCCAGACGTCGTATCACCATACCGATGCCGGGCGCCATGGAGTCGCTCAACGTGAATGCCGCCGCCGCCGTTTGTCTCTTCGAGCAGGTGCGCCAACGTCAGTTGGCCTAAAGCTTCGCAACCCGTTTAGAACGATGCCCGGCCATCAAGCCGGATTTCCTGGAGTACGGTCGTTGATATTTCCTCAATACTCTTCGACGATGAATCCAGCCAGTGAATGCCTTCCCGTCGCATCATTTTTTCTGCATCGCTGACCTCCTGCCGACAATTGGCCAATGATGCATACTTGCTATTTGGGCGGCGCTCTTCGCGAATCTGCGCCAGCCGCTCCGGTTGAATCGTCAGACCGAAAAGTTTTTCTTTGTGCTCCTTGAGCGTCCCGGGAAGTGTGCCGCGATCAAAGTCTTCAGGAATGAGCGGAAAATTGGCAGCTTTGATACCGAATTGCATGGCCAGATATAGCGATGTCGGTGTTTTGCCGCAACGGGACACGCCCACCAGAATGACGTCGGCAGTACTCAGGTCACGGTCCGTAATACCGTCATCATGGGCCAGCGTGTAGTTGATGGCTTCGATACGGTTTTTGTAATCCGAGCTGTCTGTACGGCCATGGGTTCGGCCCACCGTATGTGTCGATTTGATATTGATCTCGGCTTCAATCGGCGCGAGAAAGGTTTTAAAGAAGTTGAGGCATAGCACCGGCGCCTGTTCCAGAAGGGACGAAATCTCATCGTCCACGAGCGTCGTGAAAACGATGGGGCAGGTGCCATCGCGTTCGGCCACCGCTTCGATGCGTTGAACGGCCTCAAGCGCCTTTTCGCGGGTGTTGATGAAGGGTAGGCGGTGCTGAACCCACTCAACGCCTTCAAATTGGCTGAGGAGGCTGTGACCCAAGGACTCGGCAGTAATACCGGTACCGTCGGAAACGAAGAAAACCGTACGTTTTGTCATAGTGATGGCATTGTAACCAAACATTTGATCTCTATGTGGTCAATTGGTAATACCAAAAAAAGACGATGTTTTGAAAATATTTCATGGATATTACGCTGTTTTTTAGGATGTACTGTGATAGATTTGCACGTATTAATTTTCAGACGAATATTGGTATTACCAATTAGTATTGTTAATGATGGCTCAGACAGCAAAGATCACGCATCGTTTGTCCGACACGGTTGCCCGACAACTGGAACAGCGCATTCTCGAAGGTGCGCTCAAGTCGGGGGATCGCTTGCCGGCTGAACGCGAACTCGCATTGGAGTTGGGCGTTTCTCGCCCCTGTTTGCGTGAAGCCATTCAGAAACTGGCTTCCAGGGGTCTGCTCTACAGTCGTCAGGGTGGGGGAACCTATATTGCCGATGAGCTGACCGACTCGCTGGCCGCACCCTGGGCACAAATGCTTCAGGCGCACCCCGCATTGGGGGATGATTTACTTGAATTCCGCGCAGTTCTGCAAGCACAGACCGCTGAGTGGGCTGCAACGCGTGCCATGAGCGCCGATTTGTCCCGGCTTGACGATGCCTTGAAAGAGGCCGTGGCAGCGATTGCTTCATTGAGTGCCGAAGCGGTTGCAACAGCCGATCGTGATTTTCATCAGGCATTGGCCGATGCTGCCCATAATGCATTTAGCGCACACATGATGACGGTTGTGCAGAGGCTTCTACAAAAAGAGATTCTGTTTAATCTTGGCGAGCTTATCAGCATGCCCGTGGCCAGCCGGATGCTCATTGACCAGTGGACAGCCATCGTCAATGCAGTGCGCCAAACGGATGCCGCTGCCGCACGACAGGCTGCGACGACGCATGCGGGTTTTTTTCGTGAAACCTTCAATCAGGCGCAGCGTGCCCAGGCGCGTCGCGAAACTGCAGAGCGACGACTCGCCGCATCCATTTCCTAGACCTTTATTTTTTAACTTCATTACCGGGGATCTTTATGAACGCCTTTGTTAAAAACTTCAAAGAACTGCGCATGACCGACGTTGAAGAGGTCGGTGGCAAGAACGCCTCGCTGGGCGAAATGATCAGTCAGTTATCTACGGCCGGTGTACGGGTGCCGGGTGGTTTTGCGACGACTGCCGAAGCCTATCGTGCCTTCCTTGCCCACAATGGCCTGGCCGATAAGATCAATGCCCGTCTGTCATCGCTGAACGTGGATGATGTTGATGCGCTGTTGAAGACCGGCGCCGAGATCCGCCAATGGGTCGTAGAAACGCCGTTTCCGGAACAGCTGGAAAAAGAGATTGCGGTGCACTACGCGGCACTCATTGCCGAGAGCGGCCCCGAAGCCTCGTTTGCCGTACGCTCATCGGCTACAGCCGAAGATCTGCCCGATGCCTCGTTCGCCGGCCAGCAGGAAACCTTCCTCAACATCAGTGGGCTTGACAACATCCTGCACGCCATCAAGGAAGTCTTCGCCTCGCTCTACAACGACCGTGCGATTTCCTACCGCGTACACAAGGGTTTTGCGCACGCTGACGTTGCATTGTCGGCCGGTATCCAGCGCATGGTGCGTTCCGATAAGGGTGCTGCTGGCGTGATGTTCACACTCGATACCGAGTCCGGTTTCCGTGATGCGATCTTCGTCACCTCGTCTTATGGCCTCGGCGAAACCGTGGTGCAGGGCGCTGTGAACCCGGATGAGTTCTATGTGCACAAGCCGATGCTGCGCCAAGGTCGTCCGGCAGTGATTCGTCGCAACCTGGGCTCGAAGCTGCTCAAGATGGTCTTTTCGACCGACAAGGTGGCTGGCAAATCGACGCACACCGTCGACGTGGCAGAAGCCGAGCGTCACCAGTTTTCGATTCGTGATGAAGAAGTGCTCGAACTGGCCCGCTTTGCCGATATTATCGAAAAGCACTACGAGCGTCCGATGGACATCGAATGGGGGCGTGATGGTACCGATGGTCGCCTCTACATTCTGCAAGCTCGTCCTGAAACCGTGAAGTCGCAGGAATCGAAGGACAAGGTCGAGAAGTTCGCGCTCAAATCCTATGGCAAGGTACTGGCTACGGGTCGCGCCATCGGCCAGAAGATCGGTGTGGGGCCCGTGCGCGTCGTCAATGATCCGGCTGAAATGAATAGTGTGAAGCCGGGCGATGTGCTGGTGGCCGATATGACCGACCCGAACTGGGAGCCGGTGATGAAGCGGGCGTCAGCGATTGTGACTAATCGCGGTGGCCGTACCTGCCACGCTGCCATCATCGCGCGTGAACTCGGTATTCCAGCCATCGTTGGTTGTGGTGATGCAACGGATACACTGACTGAAGGCGAAACCGTTACGGTGTCGTGCGCCGAGGGTGATACTGGCCATGTCTACCGTGGTGCACAGGAATATGAAGTCACGACGCGTGATCTGGGTGAGCTGCCGCCGATTCCGGTCAAGATCATGATGAACGTGGGTAATCCCGAGCTGGCCTTTGATTTTGCGCAACTGCCTAACGAAGGCGTGGGCCTGGCGCGCGTTGAATTTATCATCAACAACATCATCGGCATCCACCCGAAGGCGATTCTGGAAATCGACCGGTTGCCAGCCAGCAAGCGCGAAGAGATTCAACGTCGTGCCCGTGGTTATGCCGACCCGGTCAGCTTCTTTACCGACAAACTGGTGGAGGGGGTGGCGACGATTGCCGCCGCTTTCTGGCCGAAGCCGGTGATCGTTCGTCTGTCGGATTTCAAGTCGAACGAATACCGCAAGCTGTTGGGTGGTGACCTGTACGAACCAGAAGAAGAGAACCCGATGCTGGGCTTCCGGGGTGCTTCGCGATACATCGCGCAAACTTTCCAGGATTGTTTTGCGATGGAATGCAAGGCCATGCGCACTGTTCGCGAAATTCTCGGTTACACCAACGTGCAACTGATGGTGCCGTTTGTGCGTACGCTGGGCGAAGCGGCTGACGTCGAGAAGCTGCTGGCCAGCCATGGTCTGCGTCGTGGCGAGCATGATCTCAAGCTCATCATGATGTGCGAGATTCCTTCGAACGCGCTGCTGGCGGATCAATTCCTCGAGTATTTCGACGGTATGTCGATCGGCTCGAATGACCTGACACAGCTGACGCTGGGGCTGGATCGTGATTCGGGTCTGGTGGCCTCGCTCTTCGACGAACGTGATCCGGCCGTGAAGATGCTGCTGGAGCGTGCCATCGAATCGTGCAACAAGGCGGGTAAATACATCGGTATCTGTGGCCAGGGGCCGTCGGACCACCCGGATCTGGCCGAGTGGCTGACCGAGAAGGGCATCACGTCTCTCTCGCTCAACCCGGATACGGTGGTGGATACCTGGCAGCAAATTGCTAAACGCAAATAATCCACTCGTAACTTAAATGAGAGGCATTCATTCGGATGCCTCTTTTTTATGGGCGTTGGTGAAAGCGCGGCAGTGTCACTTTCCAGCGGATCGCGATCAAACGCGCAGCGATGCAGAAAACAATGCCGACCCAGGCAGCCAATGTGGCATGCACGCCAAGCGCATCAAGAATGATGACGGTCATAGACCCGAACCAGGCGGCAGTGGCGTATAACTCGCTAGAAAAGACCAGTGGGACTTCGTTAATCATCACGTCGCGTAACAGGCCGCCGAAAACGGCGGTGACCACACCGAGCAGGCTTGCGATGAGCCAGGGCATATTCCAATCTAGGGCGACCTGGGTACCGACAATCGCGAACAGTGCAAGGCCGATGGCATCGGGAATCAAAAACAGATTCTCGGGCAAGTGACGAACACGGGTCACGAAGAAAGTCAGCACGGCCGTCACCACGGTGACCCACAGATAGGTTTCGTCAGCCATCCAGAACACCTGACGTCCCAACAGTAGATCGCGAACGGTACCGCCGCCCAACGACGTGGCGATGCCGGCCATCAGCGCGCCAAATAAATCAACGCCCTTGTCGCGTGCGACCAGAACGCCGGTGAGCGCACAGGTAAATGAAGCGGCCAGACCCAGGCCGTAGATCAAAGCGTCATTGGCCTGCGCCAAATGCTCGGGAATCAGCATAATCTGTCCTTTTAACGCACCTGGGTCTTGAGCAGGCGACCCTGTTCGCGCTTCCAGTCTTTCTCTTTCTCGCTGTCGCGCTTGTCGTGCAGTTTCTTGCCTTTGGCCAGACCGATCTGTGCTTTGATCCGCCCCTTGCTGTAATGCAGATCGATCGGCACCAGTGCATAGCCTGCACGTTCGACTTTGCCGATCAGCGTATCGATCTGACGCCGGTGCAGGAGTAGTTTTCTTGTCCGTGTAGCATCCGGTTTAACGTGAGTCGAAGCAGAAATCAGCGGCGTGATGTGCATGCCGAGTATGTAAAGCTCGCCTTCGAGCACTACGACATAGGCTTCCTTGATCTGCACCCGACCGGCACGAATCGCCTTGCATTCCCAGCCCTCCAGCGACACGCCGGCCTCGAACTGTTCTTCGATGAAGTATTCGTGGAAGGCTTTTTTGTTGGAAACGATGCTCATGCTGTCAGTAGGGAGTGGGGCTAGGGCGTTCGGGTGCTTTTCGCTAGAATATACTGCATTCTAGCAATCTCCCTTCCTAATGCTGCTATGGCGCTCGTCGAGAAAACCGTCCTCATTGAACATACGCCAGCGCAAATGTACGCGCTGGTTGATGATGTCGAGCGGTACACAGATTTTTTGCCCTGGTGTGCCAAAGCGGAACTGAAGTTCCGTGATGCTGATAAAACGGTTGCAACGCTGTTTATCGATTTTCTCAGCGTCAAATCCCATTTCACCACCGAGAATAACAAGGTTTTTCCGACGGAAATGACCATGAAACTGGTCGATGGCCCTTTTCGCCGTTTTGATGGGACCTGGCATTTCATAGCCCTGGGTGATAAGGCCTGCAAGATCGAATTCCGGTTGAGCTACGAGTTTTCCAGTAAGCTTTTTGAAAAAATCATCGGTCCCGTCTTCAGCCGGATTGCCAATACCTTCATCGAGGCTTTTGTGCAGCGGGCAGCACAGGTTTACGGTTCATGAAAATCGAAGTCATCTACGCACTACCTGACCGCCAGGAGCTTGTCACACTGGACTTGCCGGACGGCAGTACTGCCCAGCAGGCGGTTGAAGCCTCCGGGCTATTGCAGAAATATCCGGATATCGAACCGGGCGGGCGCAACAAGCTCGGCGTCTTTTCCAAGCTGGTAAAAGCAGATGCCCTTCTGCGTGATCGTGACCGCGTCGAGATCTATCGCCCGCTGATCGCCGACCCCAAAGAAGTACGGCGTCAGAAAGCCGCGGAAGGCAAAGTCATGAAGCGTGGCGCGGCTGAACTCAATGCCGGCGAATCTCCAGATGCCTAAAGCGGATGCTGAGGGGTCTTCGGGCAAAGCTCTTTCAGGCGTTCTAGCGATGCCAGATTTTGCCGGATTGTGATCAGCCCAGAGTCGGGAATCAGCAACTTACCGCTGGCTTTATCGCGTTCGATGTTGGCCAGATTCACCCGGGTTTCTTCATAACGTTTATCAATACTCCGACAGGTGGCCGACTCCTCGGCAGTCATGCGTTGGTGGGTCACAGGTGATCGATCCGGGGGTAGGGCCGACCGCCCAGCAGTGCCGGATGCCTGGATCTCGGGCGTTAGACTCATGACCTGATCCAGTTCCAGTGGCGCAGGCTGCACCCCTGTCGGTAGGCCCTGATCGCTGAGCCAGAGCGAGCCAGCAACATCGCGCCCAGTCTGCAATTGTGCCTCAGCTCTGGCCGAGAAAGTCAGTAAAAACAACGCACCAAGCAGGACCGCCAGAGGCGCGCGCTGATTATGTGAGAAGCACTTGAACCCGGCGTGAAGGCAAGGCGGCAGGGGAGTCCATCCGAGTGTTAGGAACATGTGGAGAGGAAATCATCCAAGTATCACTTGCTGGCATCATGTTGTGACGAGCACGACATCAATGTCAGGATTTGTCAGGATTCTGGTTTGCTTTCTATGAGAGTATAAAGGTGTTTTGAACAAATCAGATTTGTATGGTGAATGAACCGTTTCAAAAAATGCCAATCTGGATTCGTTGTAGTCAAACTTAGCCACTCAGATTGCACTGGGTATATTCAGTACCTTGTGAAAATGAACTGAATCTAAAAAATCAAATATTGGGGATTTATAGATGTCACACGAAAAAATCATTCTTACTGGAGCGGCAGCACTGGTGTTGGCGGCGTGTGGCAGCGGTGGTGGTAATGACAACTCCCCGCCGAGCAACACTGTGAATCTGACCGGAGGGATGCGTTTGGTGGGAGCCACGGGTATGGCGGGTGCAGATGCCGCAAATCCGGGTGGCGATGGGGGTAATGGCGGTGCAGGTGCCGCACTTTATGATCTGACGTCCGTCGGTGTTACTCACTTGAACATCAGTTCAACAGGAGCCAGTCCAAATGCTTTAATTGGTGGCTGGGGTGGTAATGGCGGTAACGGCGGCAATGCAGTCAGTTCAGGTGGTAATGGCGGTGTCGGCGGCAATGGTGGCAACGGGATGATCCCAATTTCTAATAATCCGGGTCTGAATGTTTCGATTACAGGAGATCAAGCACTCACGATCGCATGCGGTAACGGCGGCAATGGGGGCGTGGGCGGGAATGCCGGCATTTTTGGTAATGGTGGAAATGGCGGTGTTGGCGGTAATGGTGGTGTAGGCGGCAATGGCGGAAATGGTGGTCAGGGTGCTAACGGTGGCAATGGTGGAGCGGGGGGTAGTGGACCCACAGGTGGCAACGGTGGTAACGGAGGTTCAGGGATTAGCGGCATAGGTGGCAATGGAGGAGCAGGCGGCACTGCAGGTGGTAATGGTGGTGGTGCAGGCGGCACTGCAGGTGGTAATGGTGGTGCAGGTGCTAACGGTGGTGCAGGCGCAAACGGAGGCGCTGGCAGTGTCTGGATAGGTGGTAATGGAGGTGCAGGCGGCACTGCAGGTGGTAATGGTGGCGCAGCGCTCGTTGGTATCGGTGGAAATGGAGGTTCAGCGAGTGTCGCGGGTCAGACTTCAACTGTTGCGATGCCGTGCATAAACGGTTTTAGTGCCTTAGTTAACATTGACGCTAATGCTTTCGCAGCGCCGCTTGATGTCGCGGGCTCTAAGGATGCAGACAGGATTATTGGGGGCAGAAGCGACGATAGAATTGCGACGGGAGGAGGCCTAGATAGCCTATACGGTGGCGAAGGTAGGAATACCTTCATAATCGGCGGTGCCGCTGTAACTGACGCAACTAATCAAATTGTCATTTATGACTGGAAAACCGGAGACGTTCTGGAAATTGCTTCCCAAGTCGGGACGAGCGGCTCACCCCTCAATGGTACGCCTGTTTTTAATGAGGTTCCTGTCGATGTTAGTGGCGCGGCATCACTTGTCGATGCGCTTAGCTTGGCTGCTCAAAGTCAGACTGCCAGCGTCAATTCTGTCATTCGTTGGTTTAACTACGGGGGAAATACCTACGTCGTGGTTGACAACTCAGATACTACAGGTCTTCAACCGGAGGACGGCGTCATTAAGCTTATTGGCACGCACGTAATTCCGCGGGCTGGGATTATCTTTGCAGCTAATGACGTTCGATAGGGAAATATAGACGCTACAGTGAAGACGTAATGTGATAAAACCAGTTCAAAATCAATATGATAATTGGGCTTATCCTTTGCCCATACATGACATGGCAGATGCCATGTCATCTGGTTTCTATTGGGAAATTGGTGACCCCATGCTGTACTGGCCACTCTTCTGGCCACAACGACGCAACACAGATGGTCTGCGAATCCTTGTGGCTGGATGTGGAACGGTTCAGGCTGCATACTACGCACTAAGAAACCCAACGTGGACAGTGGTCGGTATTGATTTCTCTGAATCGAGCCTCAAGCACCAGGCTGTTTTGAAGAAGCGCCACCATCTTGAAAATCTGGAACTGCATAAGCTTGATCTCGAAGATGTAGCTACGCTCGGGAAAGAATTTGACTTTATTACGTGCACCGGCGTGTTGCACCATCTACCAAATCCGGAATCCGGTTTAATAGCATTAAGGAATGTGCTCTCGCCCGAAGGCGTTATCAATTTGATGGTTTATGGGTCATCCTTGCGAGTAGGCGTTTATATGCTCCAGGAGGCATTCAGAGAGCTACAGTTCAGACAAACGCCGGTCGATGTTGAAATAGTGCGATCAGTTATTCAAACACTGCCAGAAGACCATGCGGCTCAGAAGTACATACAGGCTGTCAACGATCTTAGTTACGACTCGGGGCTGGTCGATACATTTTTACATCCGCAAGACGCGTCCTTTGATGTCAAGGGAGTCTATAGCCTCACACGAAATTGTGGGCTGGAATTCATTTCATGGTGCGATCCAATTAATTACAGTCTGCGGCATCACATCCCCCAGGAACACCCTCTCTGGACGAAATTGAATGACATCAGCGACGAGAGCGCGGCGCATGTTTGCGATCTTCTGCTGCAAAGGCAAGGTACCCATAGGTGGTTGGTCGGGCATCCCGATTATGTCAATAAGATAAAAATCGAGTTTTCAGGAAATAATTTTTTGAGTTTCACGATCATTCCGCATAGGAACCTTGTAATCCATCAACAAAGTGATCCTATTGCGAACACACCTGCAGAATGCACAAGGGATGGTTATGCATTTCAGATCAGCGCCGGTCTTGCGAGATTGATGGCTTTACTCAGCGGTGACAATAATATTTCGAGTGTGCTTGGAAAGGGGGGGCTCGATGACATACTCAGATCAACATCTCTTGATGCGCTAAAAGAAGAGATCAAGTCACTGTGGGAGATGGGGCACGTTTACGTCCTGTTGCCAGAAATTCGCTAAGTTCAGAATTCGAATCGTGCGCCATCTGAGTAATTCGTGGGGTGGCTTGTGCTGTAACTCTTTGTTTTAATTGCCCCATATCCCGGCGGCTTTCGCCCCGTCATCATTTCCGTATAATATCGTTTTGTGGCTTGGGGCAAGAGACCATGCAGTTAATTCAGAAAGCGCTGACCTTTGACGACGTTCTGCTCGTTCCGGCGCACTCCGCAATTCTTCCGCGCGATGTTTCCCTGCAAACCCGTCTAACGCGCGATATTACCCTCAACATGCCGCTGCTCTCGGCCGCTATGGATACGGTGACTGAAGGTCGTCTGGCCATTGCCCTGGCACAAGAAGGTGGCATCGGCATCATTCACAAGAACCTTACGCCGGCGCAACAGGCCGCTGAAGTGGCCAAGGTTAAGCGTTATGAATCGGGTGTGCTCAAAGACCCGATCACCATCAATCCGGGCATGCTGGTCCGCGATGTGCTCGAACTGACGCAGCGTCATCGTATTTCGGGTTTGCCGGTAGTCGACAAGAGCGGTAAGGTTGTGGGTATTGTCACCAACCGTGATCTGCGTTTTGAAACCAACCTCGATCAGGCTGTGCGCCAGATCATGACCCCCAAGAAAAAGCTGGTCACCGTGCGTGAAGGCGGCAGTGTCGAAGACGCCAAGGCATTGATGCACCAGCACCGCATCGAGCGCGTGCTAGTCGTTAACGATGAATTTGAACTCTGCGGTCTCATTACCGTCAAAGACATTCTCAAAGCCACCGAACATCCGAATGCTGCCAAAGACGCCGCAGGCCGTTTGCGCGCTGGCGCCGCCGTCGGTGTCGGGGCCGGCACGGAAGAGCGTGTCGAACTACTGGTAGAAGCGGGCGTCGATCTGGTCGTCGTCGACACGGCTCACGGTCACTCGCAAGGTGTGCTGGATCGCGTGCAGTGGGTCAAGAAGAATTACCCGCAAGTGCAGGTGATCGGCGGCAACATCGCCACGGCCGATGCCGCGCGAGCACTGGTCGATCATGGCGCCGACGGCGTCAAGGTGGGTATCGGCCCGGGTTCGATCTGTACCACCCGAATCGTTGCAGGTGTCGGCGTGCCGCAGATTACCGCCATTGCCAACGTCGCCAAAGCATTGGAAGGCACTGGTGTGCCGTTAGTTGCCGATGGCGGCATCCGCTTCTCGGGCGATATCGCTAAAGCCATTGCGGCCGGCGCCAACTGTGTCATGCTGGGTGGCCTATTTGCCGGTACTGAAGAAGCGCCGGGGGAAGTCGAACTATTCCAGGGTCGTTCGTACAAAAGTTATCGTGGCATGGGCTCGCTGGGCGCCATGCAGGCCGGTTCCAGTGACCGCTACTTCCAGGACAACACTGCCAATGTCGATAAATTCGTCCCGGAAGGGATCGAAGGACGCGTACCGTACAAAGGCTCAGTGCTGGCTGTCATCCACCAGCTGATGGGTGGTCTGCGTTCTTCCATGGGTTATCTGGGTTGCGCCACGATCGCTGACATGCACAAACGTGCCCAGTTCGTCGAAATCACCTCGGCCGGTGTTCGCGAATCGCATGTGCATGATGTCCAGATCACCAAAGAAGCCCCGAACTACCACGTTGATTAATTAGTTTTGAACCGCCTATGTCCCGCTCGCACCAGAAGATCCTCATCCTTGATTTCGGTTCGCAACTGACGCAGCTCATCGCGCGTCGCGTCCGTGAACAGCAGGTCTATTGCGAGTTGCATCCCTTTGATGTGAGCGATGATTTTGTCCGTGACTTCAGGCCGCAAGGCATCATTCTCTCGGGCGGCCCTAACTCGGTGTACGAAGCGACTGACTGGAAAGCCCCGCAGGCCGTCTTCGAACTGGGTGTGCCTGTGCTGGGCATCTGTTACGGCATGCAGACCATGGCCGAGCAACTGGGTGGTAAGGTAGAAAGTTCGAACCAGCGTGAATTCGGCTATGCCGAAATGCGCGCGAGGGGTCATTCGAAGCTGTTCGAAGGTCTGCAAGACCGGGGGAATGAACAAGGCCATGGCTTACTTGATGTCTGGATGAGCCACGGTGACAAGGTCACCCAGCTACCGCCGGGATTCAAGGTCATTGGTGATAACGAATCAACCCCCGTTGCCGCCATGGCGGATGAAGCGCGTCGTTTCTATGCCGTGCAGTTCCACCCGGAAGTCACGCATACGCTCAAGGGCAAGGAGATGTTTGCCCGCTTCGTTCACGACATCTGCGGTTGCGGTCGCGACTGGACCATGCCGAATTATGTGGACGAGGCTGTCGAAAAAATCCGCGCTCAGGTCGGCGACGAAGAAGTGATACTCGGTCTGTCGGGGGGGGTGGATTCATCGGTTGCTGCCGCACTGATCCATCGTGCAATTGGCGATCAATTGACCTGTGTGTTCGTCGACAATGGTCTGCTGCGCTTAAATGAAGCAGAGCAGGTCATGGAGACCTTTGCCCGGGGTCTGGGCGTCAAGGTCGTACATGTCGATGCCTCGGCACAGTTCCTGGGTCACCTCATGGGCGTGAGCGACCCGGAGCAGAAGCGTAAGATCATCGGTCGCGAATTCGTTGAAGTTTTTGACGCCGAATCCAAGAAACTGGTCAACGCCAAGTGGCTGGCCCAGGGCACGATTTACCCGGATGTGATCGAATCGGCCGGCGCCAAAACCGGCAAAGCGCATACCATCAAGTCACACCACAATGTGGGTGGTTTGCCCGAGCACATGAAGCTCAAGCTGCTCGAACCGCTGCGCGAGCTCTTCAAGGACGAAGTACGCGAACTCGGCGTGGCGCTGGGTTTGCCGCACGACATGGTGTATCGGCACCCCTTCCCGGGCCCCGGTCTGGGCGTGCGCATCCTCGGCGAAGTCAACAAGGAATTTGCTAATCTGCTGCGCCGGGCCGATGCCATTTTTATCGATGAGCTGCGTGCTGCCGGTTGGTACGATAAAACCTCACAGGCGTTCGCCGTCTTCCTGCCCGTCAAGAGTGTGGGCGTCATGGGCGATGGCCGTACCTACGAATACGTCGTTGCGCTACGCGCTGTTGAAACGCAAGATTTCATGACAGCACACTGGGCAGAGCTTCCGCATAGCCTGCTGGGTAAGGTCAGTAACCGCATTATCAACGAGGTGCGTGGCATCAACCGCGTAGTCTACGATATCTCCGGCAAGCCGCCGGCAACGATTGAGTGGGAGTGAGTGTTGTAATGCATCGAGAGTTGCCCTGGTGTGTCTGCGGCGTTCGATGGGTCTCGACAGGCTTTTTAACTCTCTGGGTGACTGCTGTGTTTGCGCAGGATCCTATTCTTGTGGTGGGTCACAAAAACCCGGACACGGATGCAATCATCAGTGCCATTGCGGCCGCGGCACTCAAGAGTGCACTGGGCGACCCCGCCCAGGCCCGAAGTCAGGGTGACGCGAATCCAGAGACTCGGTTTATTCTCAAGCGCTTCGGTTATGAAACACCCCCTGTGCAGGCAACATACGCAAAGAACCGCGTGATTCTGGTCGACCATTCAGATAGGGCGCAGGCGCCGGATGATTTGGATAGGGCGCACTTGGTAGGTTTGTTTGACCACCACAAATTGGGTGATGTACAGAGTGCAGAGCCCATTGAGGTGATCGTCATGCCGGTAGGCAGCACGGCGACCGTTTTGCAGGAGCTTTTTGCTCAACGTGGCGTAGCGATTGACCCACCACTTGCCGGACTCATGCTTGGCGCGATCCTCTCCGATACACGGAGTTTCCGGTCACCTACTACAACTCAGCGCGACCGGGTTGCCGCGCAGACGCTTGCAGACCGTTCCGGGGTGCTCCGCATGGAAGAGTTCGGACGAGAACTCCTGCTCGCATACAATGAACAGATGAAAACGATGAATGACGAGACCTTGATTGGACTTGACCTGAAGGTTTTTGAGATGGGGAGGGCAAAGGTCGGAATCAGTCAGATCGAGGCATTTGACATCGGATTCTTGAGGGAGCGACTCACGGGCTTGCGCAAGGCCATGGATGACCAAGTCAGACGAAGTAATCTTCAGGCCATGGTTCTTGCCATCACGGATATCGAACGCGAGGGTTCCCTGTTGCTGGTTGCGGGGCCCCGTGCCAACCAGGCGGGGAAAGCCCTGGATATCAGCGATCTCGACGGTACCTGGCGGTCTGGCGTCATGAGCCGCAAGAAACAGCTGGTGCCGCCTCTCGAGGATTCCTTTTCACGGTAATGCGGTTTTCTGCCCGCTCCGATTGATCGGAAATCATTTTCCGGCATTCTGCTGACCGGTGCCTGATTCAGGATTACGCCATGATCCAGTGTGGCTTTATATTTGCGGGTTCACTTTAAGAAGTTTTTCATGGAAATCAAGGTCAACTTTCTCGATAAGCTGCGTCTTGAGGCTAAATTTGATGACTTCACGGTTATAGCCGATCAGCCGATCCGCTATAAAGGCGATGGTTCGGCGCCGGGCCCCTTTGATTATTTTCTGGCGTCGTCCGCGCTATGTGCCGCGTACTTTGTAAAGCTCTATTGCGATACACGCAATATATCCACTGAAAATATTCGCCTGTCGCAGAACAACATCGTTGATCCGGAGAACCGCTACCAGCAGACCTTCAAGATCCAGGTGGAGCTACCGCCGGATATTGCAGAAGTCGATCGCCGAGGCATTCTCAGTTCGATTGAGCGCTGTACCGTCAAGAAGGTGGTGCAGACCGGCCCCGAGTTTATGATTGAAGAAGTCGAGAACCTGGATGCCGATGCGCAATCGCTGCTGACGGTTAAACCGGACACGGATGTCAGTACTTACATCACAGGCAAAGATCTGCCGCTAGAGCAAACGATCGCCAATATGTCGGCCTTGCTGGCTGACCTTGGTATCAAGATCGAAATCGCGTCCTGGCGGAACATTATTCCCAATGTCTGGTCATTGCATATCCGCGATGCACACTCACCGATGTGCTTCACCAACGGCAAAGGTGCCACAAAGGAAAGCGCCCTGGCCTCCGCCTTGGGGGAGTACATCGAACGCCTGAATAATAACCACTTCTACGCGGGGGCGTACTGGGGCGAAGAGATCGCCAATGCCCCGTTCGTGCATTATCCGGATGAGCGCTGGTTTAAACCCGGGCGGAAGGACGCGCTGCCAGCTGAGATTCTGGATGACTACTGTCTCGAAATCTATGATCCTGAGGGGGAATTACACGCATCTCACCTGATCGATACCAACTCCGGTAATGCCGACCGTGGCATCTGTTGTTTGCCCTATGTGCGTCGATCCGACGGGGAGGTTGTTTATTTCCCATCGAACCTGGTTGAGAACCTGTTCGTCAGCAACGGCATGAGTGCCGGCAATACCCTGGCTGAAGCACAGGTTCAATGCCTGTCAGAAATCTTTGAACGCGCAGTGAAGCGTGAAATCCTGGAAGGTGAAATCGCCTTGCCGGATGTGCCGCAAGAGGTATTAGCTAAATACCCCGGCATTCTGGCAGGGATTCAGGGTTTGGAAGCGCAGGCATTTCCGGTGCTGGTGAAAGATGCCTCGCTGGGTGGCAAGTATCCCGTTATGTGCGTCACCCTGATGAATCCGCGCACCGGGGGTGTCTTTGCTTCATTTGGTGCGCACCCCAATTTTGAAGTCGCGTTGGAACGCAGCCTGACTGAGCTTCTGCAAGGACGCAGCTTTGAAGGTCTGAACGATTTGCCGCAGCCGACCTTTGAAAGCAACGCGGTGACTGAGCCTAACAACTTTGTCGAACACTTCATTGATTCAAGCGGCATTGTTTCGTGGCGATTTTTCAGCGCCAAGGCCGATTACGACTTCGTCGAATGGGATTTCTCTAGCCAAGGGGCCAATGCCAACGCCAATCAAGCAGCAACGTTATTCGGTATCCTCGAAGACATGGGTAAAGAGGTGTACACAACCACTCATGACCAATTGGGCGCTGTGGCGTGTCGGATTCTGGTGCCCGGTTATTCCGAGGTGTACCCGGTAGAAGATCTGGTCTGGGATAACACCAACAAGGCCTTGCTGTTCCGCAATGACATCCTGAATCTGCATCGGCTCGATGATGAAAGCCTGGAAGCATTAATAGACAGGCTGAATAACAACGAGCTCGATGAGTATGCGGATATTGCTACCCTCATTGGTGTTCAGTTTGATGAAAACACCGTGTGGGGTCAACTCACGGTCATGGAATTAAAACTACTGATTCATCTGGCCTTGCAGCAGTTAGAAGAGGCGCATGATCTGGTGGGCGCCTTCCTGCAGTACAACGACAATACGCTGGAGCGTGGCTTGTTTTACCAGGCCCTCAATGTCGTGCTCGAGGTGATGCTGGATGACGATCTCGAGCTGGCAGATTACGAACTTAATTTCCGCCGGATGTTCGGTAATGAACGCATGGATGCGGTGCTGGGTTCCGTTGATGGCAGCATCCGCTTTTACGGGCTAACGCCCACGAGCATGAGGCTTGAAGGCCTGGATCGACACCATCGACTCCTCGATAGCTACAGAAAGTTGCATAAGGCGCGGGCTAGAGCGGCAGGTAGCGTCCGCTAGGCCATTAAGAGCATTCGCCATGCCGGTCGTTAGAATCCTCAGCCTCATCCCACCGATGACGCAACTCAATACGCCGTATCCATCCACGGCATATCTGACCGGCTTTCTGCGTTCTCAGGGGCTGGATGCAGTACAGGATGATCTGGCGCTCAAGCTGGTGTTGTCGCTGTTATCGGCGCAAGGATTAGCAGACATTCGCGCTACTGCCTTGGCGCAGCCCGAAGAAGCGCGCAGCGCCAGCGTGAATGTTTTCCTCGATTATTTCGAGCGTTACCAACGAACCATTGAACCGACCATGGCCTTTCTTCAGGGTCGGGATACCACGCTGTGTCATCGCATTGCCAGCCGGGGTTTTCTGCCGGAAGGGCCTCGCTTCAATGCGCTGGATGCCTACGACGATGAGGCTGGTGACCCGCTCGGCTGGGCCTTCGGCGCCCTGGGTACACAGGATCGGGCGCGCCATTACGCCACGCTCTATCTCAATGATCTGGCCGATGTGATCCGCGATGCGGTGGATGAGCGCTTCGAGTTCGTTCGTTATGCCGAATCGCTTGCAGCCAGCCAGCCGAGTTTTGAGCCGTTGGCACAGGCACTGGCGGCTGTACCCACCCTGGTGGATGCCACGCTGGATCAGCTCACCGTCGAGGCTGTTGAACAGGCACAGCCGGATCTCGTGCTGCTATCCGTGCCGTTCCCCGGCAGCGTTTATGCTGCGTTTCGTATTGCACAAACCATCCGGCGTGTCGCTCCGGCCGTTCGTATCGTTCTGGGCGGCGGCTTTGTCAATACCGAGCTGCGTCAGCTCACTGACCCCCGTGTCTTCGACTTTGTTGATTTCATCACGCTGGATGCCGGCGAACGTCCGGTGCTCGCCATCATCGAATACCTGGCAGGCAAACGTTCGGCAGATCGCTTGGTGCGCACCTTTGTTCGAAGCGAGGGAGGGCAGGTAACGATGATTAATTTGCCCGAGCCCGACATTTCCTTTGCCGAAGTCGGAACCCCCACGTGGGATGGTCTACCGCTAAAGCACTACCTGTCCCTGCTTGACATGCTTAACCCTATGCACCGCCTGTGGAGTGACGGGCGCTGGAACAAGCTTACCATCGCACAGGGGTGCTACTGGAAGAAGTGCAGTTTCTGCGATATCAGTCTCGACTATATTTCCCGTTATGAAACCACGACCGCGGAACTACTGGTGGATCGTATCGAACAGATTATTGCCGAGACCGGTGAAACGGGTTTTCATTTCGTCGACGAAGCAGCGCCGCCAAAGATGCTCAAAGCTCTAGCCGACGAACTCATTCGCCGTGATGTCCAGATATCCTGGTGGGGCAATATCCGCTTTGAAAAAACGTTCACGCCTGAACTAGCCGAACTACTGGCCAATAGCGGTTGCATCGCCGTGTCCGGTGGCCTGGAAGTGGCCTCGGATCGCCTGTTGAAACTCATGCAGAAGGGCGTTTCAGTCGAGCAGGTCGCGCAGGTCACCCGGGGTTTTGCCGATGCGGGAATTCTCGTGCACGCTTATCTGATGTATGGCTTCCCAACGCAAACCGTTCAAGACACGGTGGATTCGCTGGAATATGTGCGCCAGCTTTTTGAAAACGGCTGTATCCAGAGTGGTTTTTTCCACCGGTTTGTCTGCACCGTGCATTCGCCGGTGGGGATGAATCCACAAGACTATGGCGTTGAACTATCGCCGCTGCCGCCAACAACTTTCGCCCGTAATGACGTCGGCTTTATTGACCCCAAGGGTGTGGATCACGATCTGCTGGGACAGGGCCTGAAGAAAGCCATCTACAACTTTATGCACGGTATCGGATTGGAACAGGACGTACGCGACTGGTTCGATCTGCCTCCGGCGTTGCCAAAAAAGCAGGTGCCCAAAACAACGGTGCCCAGGCAGAAGATTGCCCGAGCACTGGGTTTTGTCTGATATGACCATTACAGCAGGGTCCTGGCGTAAATCTCCGGGTCAAAACCGACCAAGACCTTTTTGCCAGTGTCGAGCACCGGGCGTTTGATGATGCTGGGATAGGTTTCCATCAGCATCTTTGCCTTGGCTTCATCGACATTCGCGCGTTCGGCATCAGCCAGCTTTTTCCACATCAGACCGCGGGTGTTAAGCAGCTTTTCCCAACCGGCCCGATTGATCCAGTCGGGCAGGTGTTCAGCGGCGACGCCGGCCTTTTTATAGTCGACGAAGGTGTATTCGATACCGTTGGCGTCGAGCCAGGCGAATGCCTTCTTCATGGTGTCGCAGTTTTTGATGCCGTAAACCGTGATCATGGGTGGCCCTTATTTCTTCAGTTTGGCGAATGCGGCGGCCATGGCGTTGTTAGGCGGTGGTGCACTGGGTCGATTCGATTTGCCCGCATTGGGTTGACGCTGATGCGATGCGCGGTTGCCGCTGGAACTGGAGTGATCATGACGCTCTCGCTTCGGCGCCGCTTCATCACTGAGACGCATGGTCAGCGCAATGCGTTTGCGTGGTAGATCGACTTCCAGCACTTTGACGCGGACGACTTGCCCGGCCTTAACTACGTCATGCGGATCCTTGACATAGGTATTAGACAGGGCAGAAATGTGAACCAGGCCATCCTGATGCACACCGATGTCCACGAACGCACCAAAGGCGGCAACGTTGGTGACCACGCCTTCCAGCAACATGCCGGGTACGAGATCTTTCACCTCATTCACGCCCTCGGCAAAGCTGGCTGTCCTGAATTCCGGGCGTGGGTCGCGCCCGGGTTTTTCAAGTTCCCTGAAGATGTCCTGGACGGTGGGCAGGCCGAAACGTTCATCGGTGTATTTGCTGGCGCTCAGAGAACGCAATACGCTGTTGTTGCCCATGACGTCCTTGATCGGCTGCTTGATGTCGGCCAGGATTTTTTCGACGACTGGATACGCTTCCGGGTGCACAGATGAGGCATCAAGTGGATTGTCACCATGGCGGATGCGCAGAAAGCCGGCAGCCTGTTCGAAGGTTTTGTCGCCCAGGCGCGGCACATTGAGGAGTTCCGATCGTGTTTTGAAGGCGCCATGGGTGTCACGGTAGCTGACAATGTTGCTGGCGAGGCCGGCATTGAGTCCGGAGATTCGGGTGAGCAGGGGGGCGGAAGCCGTATTGACATCGACACCGACGGCGTTGACGCAGTCTTCCACGACAGCATCCAGGCTTCGTGCCAGCTTGAGTTGTGACACATCGTGCTGGTACTGGCCAACGCCAATCGATTTGGGTTCGATCTTGACCAGTTCAGCCAGCGGATCCTGAAGGCGACGGGCAATGGAGACAGCACCACGTAGTGAAACATCAAGATCGGGGAATTCACGCGCCGCGAGCTCGGAGGCCGAATAGACCGAAGCACCGGCCTCGGATACAACAATCTTCGCCAGTTTCAGTTCCGGGAACTGCTTCATCGTGTCGACGACCAATTTGTCGGTTTCACGGCTCGCCGTGCCGTTGCCGATCGCCACCAGGGTGACGTTAAAGCGTTTGGCCAATGCGGCAATGGTGGTGATGCCGCCGGCCCAATCGCGCCGAGGCTCGTGCGGATAAATCGTTTCAGTCGCCAGCAGTTTGCCGGTGGCGTCAACCACGGCGATCTTGCAGCCGGTACGGATGCCCGGGTCGATCCCCATAGTCACGTGATGCCCGGCAGGAGCGGCGAGCAGCAGATCCTTGAGGTTCTTGCCAAAGATGCGGATAGCTTCCTCTTCGGCACGCTCACGGAGTTGGCCGACCAGATCAAGTTCCAGATGCAGCGCAAGTTTCACGCGCCAGGTCCAGCGAACGGTATCGTTCAGCCATTTGTCCGCAGCGCGGTTCAGTTGTTTGATCCCGAAGCGATTGGCGATCCGTTGTTCGCAGGGGTTCGGTGCGGAGGTGGGTGTTTCCTGGGCGAGCTCGCTATCAAGCATTAGGGAGACCTGCAGAAAACCTTCATTGCGACCACGCAACAGTGCTAGTGCCCGGTGCGAGGGCATCGCATTGAGCGGTTCATGGAAATCGAACCAGTCACGGAATTTGGCACCCTCGGTTTCCTTGCCTTCGATGACTTTGGAACGCACCATGCCGTGTTCGTTGAGATAGTCGCGCAATTGACCGACCAGTTCCGGATCCTCGGCGAAGCGTTCCATCAGAATCTGTCGCGCTCCATCCAGCACCGCTTTGCTGTCGGCAAAGCCCGCCTCGGTATTGAGGTACTTGATGGCTTCGGTTTCCGGGTTGAGCTCGGGGTTGTCGAGTAAGGCGCTTGCCAGCGGCTCGATACCGGCCTCACGGGCGATCTGCGCTTTAGTGCGGCGCTTCTGCTTGAACGGAAGATAGAGGTCTTCGAGGCGCTGCTTGGTTTCGGCGCCCTCGATGTCGGCCTTCAGTTCGGGCGTGAGTTTGCCCTGTTCTTCGATGGACGCGAGGATGCTCTGGCGGCGATCCTCAAGCTCCCGCAGATAGATCAGTCGTTCCTCAAGCGTCCGCAGCTGCGTATCGTCGAGACCACCGGTCACTTCTTTGCGGTAACGGGCGATGAAGGGAACGGTGGCTCCCTCGTCTAGCAGTTGAATGGCGGCTCTGACCTGTTCGGTTCTGACCTGAAGTTCTGAAGCAATCTGTTCGTCGATAATCAGCGGCATAAATTCAACAAGTGATGAAGCGCCATTGAATGGCACGGGTATGGTCTGAAAAGGGAAAGGTAACGCTTATTGCTGCGCAGATTGCGTGAGCCAGACGCATTTACCGCCCGATTCCTTCTGGATCTGTTCCAGAATCTTCTGGTGCGCCAGCAGATCGGCGTCGCTTGCCGTGATCCGGGTCAGGCGTCCAAGCCGCGCCGCATCACTTCCTGCTGCCAGGCTCTGGGCGGTTTCTTCAAACACCATGGCCAGGCCATCCTGACCACGCGTCATCATGAGATAAACCTCGGCCAGCAGTTCCGCATCAAGCAGGGCGCCGTGCAGATTTCGGTGCGAGTTATCGATTTCCAGTCGTTCGCACAACGCATCGAGACTATTGCGTTTGCCCGGATAGTTATCGCGGGCCATCTTCAGCGTATCGGTCACCGAGGCGCAGAAATCGGTGACCGGCGACTTACCGAGTAGCTCGAGCTCGCTGTTCAGGAATCCTACGTCAAACGGTGCGTTGTGAATGACCAGTTCGGCACCATCGATGAAATCGAGAAAGTTGTCGACGATATCGCCGAAACGCGGTTTATCGGCGAGGAACTCGCGCGAGATACCGTGAACGGCCTGAGCGCCTTCGTCGATATCGCGATCCGGGTTGATGTAGTGGTGAAAGTGACGGTGAGTCAGACGCCGGTTGACGACCTCGACACCAGCGACCTCGATGATTCGGTGCCCCTGGCGCGGATCCAGGCCGGTAGTTTCGGTGTCGAGAATAATCTGGCGCATGTGCGGTGTCCGTTGGATAGAGTAATTTTACAGGCTTTGCAGCGCATCGATGCCCTGGTTTGCCAGGGCGTCCGCCCGTTCGTTTTCCGGGTGGCCGGCATGCCCTTTGACCCAGTGCCAGGTAATGGAAAATTGTTGCGCGAGCAGATCCAGTTGTTGCCAGAGGTCGGCATTCTTGACGGGTTTTCTGTCCGAAGTTTTCCAGCCATTTTTCTTCCAGCCGTGAATCCAGGACTGCATGCCCTGTTGCACGTACTTCGAATCAGTATGAATTTCCACCGGAACAGCGGTATCGCTTTTGAGAGTCTGCAGACCCGAGATGACCGCCATCAATTCCATTCGGTTGTTGGTCGTGTCAGGTGCGCCGCCATAGAGGGTTTTTTCGTGGTCCCGATAACGCAGCAGAACCCCCCAGCCCCCGGGCCCGGGGTTACCGCGACAGGCGCCATCAGTATAGATACGAATGGGGTGGGGGTGATGGCTCATGATGATTTCCGGCTCTGTTGTTCCGTGACCAGCGACGCCTTTGGCGCCAGTTTTTGTTCTTTGCCGAGCCAGTTGGGCGTGAGCAGTGTCAGCCCGGCAACCCGCTTGATGGCCATGACCGCGTAACAGGCGCCGGCGAATCCCCACCAACGGTCGCCGGCAAACTCCAGCCATTTCATGTGGGACAGGCTGCGTTCACTACGACAGGGCGGGGAGTAGCATCCGAAGCGGCCGCGCGCAACCTCGAAATCAAGCAGCTTGAGCCAGTCCTTGAGGCGGTGAATCGCCAGGTAATGACCCGGCCAGGGGAATGCGACTTTGCCCGGGGCCCGGGCCTGGCTAAGGTTGTTTCGTAGTCCCCAGAGCGATAGGGGATTGAAGCCCAGTACCAGAAGACGTCCTTCGGGGCGCAATACCCGTTGGGCTTCGCGTAACACCTGATGGGGTTGCGGATGGAATTCAAGAACGTAGGGCAATACAAGTAGATCGAGGCTGTCGGTACCAAACGGCAGCGCGGCTGCATCGGTGCTCAGTGCAAACGGGGTGTTCCCTTGCCGGACGAAGTCGTGATCGGGTCGCAGTGGACCACAGCGAAAACGGTGCTGCGCCCGGTTGTGCGCCAGGAAATCCAGGGTTTCACAACCTATCTGGGCGGCCTGAAGACCAAATACGTCCAGCAATAACGCATCAGCTGTTTCCAGGGACCAATCGGCTATGTAACGACCAGCCGGTGTCAGGAACCAGTCGGGGGGAGGTGACGATGAAGGGGGGGTGTACATCCGTTGGGCAGGCTTCGTTTGATAGCACCGAGTTTGACAATGCTATTGGCTCGGGGAAAATCCGGATCATATTTTACTCTGTCAGTGTGCCCATCCATGATTGCCCCTCCCAGAGGCCAGTTGGCCTCAATGTCTGCCAGCGCCACGCCTGACTTTTACGTCACCGGACTGCCGGCATTCAATGACAACTACATCTGGCTTATCCGGTCAGCGTCACTGGAAGGTATCGTCGCCGTTGATCCGGGGGATGCTGCACCAGTGATAGAGGCCTGTCGGCGTTCGGGTCAACAATTGCAGCAGGTTTGGCTGACACATCATCATGCGGACCATACGGGGGGTGTCTCCGAGCTGGCTGCCTGGGTAGCGACCCGGGGCGGTCAGCTAACGGTCTGTGGGCCGCAGCACGAACAGATTGCCGGGCTTACCCGACCCTTGCAGGGGGGTGAACACTGGGCGTTGAGTCCGCAGCTCAATGTCGATGTGCTTGCCGTGCCCGGTCATACCCGTGGCCATATTGCCTATGTATTGCGAGGTACAGACACCGTTCAACCGCCTGCTTTGTTTTGCGGCGATGTTCTGTTTGGCCTGGGTTGCGGCAGGTTGTTCGAAGGCACGGCAGATCAGATGTGGACATCGCTGGGCAGGATAAGGACGTTACCACCCGAGACACGCATCTACTGCGCTCATGAATACACGCTGCTGAATCTGCCGTTTGCAGAGTCTGTCGATCCCGGGAATTCGGCGCTGATGGCAAGAGGTCTGGAAATCCGGCGCCTGCGCCAGGCCGGAGAACCCACCGTGCCGCTGATACTGGCCGAGGAGTGTGCCACTAATCCGTTTTTGCGCAGTGATGAAGTGGCCTTGCGCAATGCCGTCATGCTGCCCGGTGACTCAGCCCCTGTTGAAGTCTTTACACGATTGCGTCAGATGCGGGATTCCTTCAAAGCCAGCTAGCAACCGGCAGGATCCGTAACAGCAAACTAGTAGAGCTGGTACCAGGGTTTGCTGCGATGGATCCCTTCGGTGAGGAAGCGGCTGTTCGGATAGTTTTTGCGCAGAATACGATCGCTATCTGACTGGAGATCGGTCAATCCCAACTGACCATAGCTATAGGACATCACGGCCAGGGCTTCTTCGACGGCCGGGGCATCCGGATAGAAACGCACCACGTTCTGGGCACGGTTGGCCGAGGCCAGCCAGGCGCCACGTCGCACGTAGAAGTTGGCAACGTGCAGTTCATGCGAGGCGAGAGCGTTGACCAGCCACAGCATCCGTTTGGCGGCATCATCGCGGTATTTGCTGTTCGGGAAGTTGTCGTAGAGATAACGGAATGCCAGGAACGACTCGCGCATACTCTTGGGGTCGCGCTCGGTAGGGTCCTGCTGCGTGACGTAACCGCCGTAACCCAGATCCTCATTGAAGCCGATCATGCCCTTGAGGTAATAGACATAATCCAGGTTGGGATGATTCGGGTGCAGTTTGATGAAGCGGTCGGCTGCTGCATTTCCCTCGGCCGGCTCATTGGCTTTGTAATGCGCATAAGCCGTTTCGATCTGCGCCTGCTGGGCATAAGTGCCGTAGGGGTAGCGGGCTTCCAGTTTTTCGTAGAACTTGACGGCCTGCTCGTAGTTGCCTTCTTCCAGCGATTCCTTGGCGGTTGTATACAGCTTATTGGCGGACCAGCCCTTGGTCGGGTCGGTTTCATCCTGGAAGATGGCGCAGCCGTTCATGCCCAGAACAGCCAGGCTGACGATGAGGGCATAGCGGGGGGAATGTCGTGAGATGCGCTCGCGAAGAGTTCGGCCAGGCATGCAGTTCAGGGGTTGCGGTGAGAGGATTGAAACAGTTTGTTGGGGATTGTGATGCCAGAAATGGTCGATAGCGCCGATAACCGCTAGACTACGCCTCATGAAAACGCAGTCCGGATCCGCCAAACCCATCAAAAACCTTTTGCCGGAGGCCCTGGAGGATCTGGAAGATAACATTTTAAATGATAGCACGCTGCATCGTGTGGCTGCCGACGGCGGCAGGCTCGATCAGGTATTGGCTGATTGCGTGCCGGAGCATTCCCGGAACCGTTTGCAGCAGTGGGTCAAGGCAGGCCGGGTCGATGTCGACGGCAAAACGGTAACCGAGCCCAAGTACAAGATCTACGGGGGTGAATCTCTGGCGATCCGGGTCGATCAGGTTCTGACCGAAGCCGAAGCGGGTCAGTTTCAACCGGAAGTGATGGATCTGCCGATCGTCTACGAAGACGACCAGATTCTCGTGATTAATAAACCGCCAGGTCTGGTGGTTCATCCGGCCGCCGGTAACTGGCAGGGGACCTTGCTGAATGGGTTGTTGGCGCATGATCCGGTCTTTATGCATTTACCGCGGGCCGGCATCGTGCACCGCCTGGATAAAGACACCTCGGGGTTGATGGTGGTCGCCAGAACACTGGCGGCGCACACCCATCTGGTGCGCCAGCTGCAGGCGCGTTCGGTGAAGCGACTCTATCGCGCCGTAGTCTGCGGGGTTCCCAAGGTGGATGGCACGGTGAATGCGCCAATCGGCCGGGATCCGCGTCAGCGTATCCGTATGGCTGTCACTAGCCAGGGCAAGGAAGCCATCACGCATTACCGGCTACTCGAAGTTTTTCCGGGTTGCAGTCTGGTTGAGTGTACCCTGGAGACCGGGCGTACGCATCAGATTCGTGTGCATATGGCGCACCTGGGGCATCCGCTCGTGGGCGACGAGACCTATCTGGGCGGTCGGCGGCATCCTTTGCCGGAACCTGCCGCACAATTCGGGCGGCAGGCACTACATGCACGTCAGCTTGGCCTGATTCATCCGGAAACCGGTGAGCCCATGCGCTGGACGGCGCAAGTCCCCGCCGATATGGGGCAATTGCTCGAAGACTTGCGTGATCTGGCCGGAGAAGCCTGAAGTGAGTCCTGCAAGACTTCCGGGTTTCGTGCCCGAGTGGTCGCTGCCGGATGGCGTCCGGGCTTTGCAAACTGAATGCGGTGTGGGAAACGAGCCCTATGGTGGCTTCAATCTTGGTGATCATGTGGGTGATGATCTGGTAATGGTCAACGCGAACCGGCAGCAGTTGGCCCTGCACATCGGTGCTGTCCCTGTCTGGTTAAGACAGGTGCATGGCGTTCGGGTGGTCGAACTGGATCAGGCTATTGGCCATCGAATACCCGGAGCGGATGCAGCGATGACACAACACCGGGGTGTTGCCTGCGCCATCATGACCGCCGATTGCCTGCCGGTGCTCGTGGCAGATCGGCAGGCTCGTGTGGTAGGTGCCGCCCATGCCGGTTGGCGAGGCCTTGCGGCCGGAGTGATCGGGTCGCTGGTGAACGCGTTGACCCGGATACCCGGGGTTGCCCCCGGTGATCTTAGCGTCTGGCTGGGGCCGGCGATCGGCCCGGAGGCCTTTGAGGTCGGCCGGGACGTGCTCGACGCATTCACCGCGTTGGATACCGCTAACCAGGCATGCTTCACGCGGCATCCCGAGACTAGAGACAAGTACCTTGCCGATCTGCCGGCTCTGGCGCGCAATTGCCTGCACAGACAGGGTGTCGAAGACGTGACGTCAAGCGGTCTGTGCACCGTTTCGCTAGCCGAACGATTCTATTCCTTCCGGCGACAGCCGGTGACCGGACGCATGGCCTCGCTAATCTGGCGTGTTTGAAAACCCCGCGCGCCCTATAATGTCGGCCCCAGCCGTATTTTCTGTCGCGACGCCCTATTGTCATGAGCTTCTTCCAGCTAACCCCGCTGACCTGGATCATCCTGATGTGCCTGGCCGGCTCCCTGGCCAGCACCATGGTGTCGCTCGCCGTATCGCTGGCTGCGCATCCGCGCGTTGTTCCGGTCATGGTGTCGTATGCCATCGGGGCGATGCTGGGCGCCGTATTTCTCGATCTGCTTCCCCATGCCCTCGAGCATGCCGGTCATATCGACAGCATACTCATGGTGGTTCTGGGTGGCATTCTGTTTTTCTTCCTGCTCGAGAAGCTGGTGCTCTGGCGGCATTGCCATGAGCATCATTGCGAAGCCCACGAGCACCCCGGGCACAGTCATGGTCAACACGCATCGGGCTGGCTGATTCTGCTCGGTGACATCATTCACAACTTTGTGGATGGCATTCTGATTGCCGCTGCATTCATGGGCGGCGTCGAGATCGGTATCGTTACGGCTATCGCCATCATCGCGCACGAAATTCCCCAGGAGACCGGCGATTTTGTCATCCTGCTTCACTCGGGTTTTTCCCGAATGAAGGCCATCTTGCTTAATCTGCTCGCTAGTGCGGCCACGCTGACTGGTGCCGTGCTTGCCTACCTGTTGTTCTCCGGGATGGAAGTATGGGTTCCGTTTCTACTGGCGTTGGCGGCATCGAGCCTACTTTATGTTTCCGTGGCTGATCTTATTCCCGGTTTGCACAAGCGGGCAGAAATCAAGGCCACAATATTGCAGATGGGCATGATTCTGCTTGGCGTACTGTCCATTCAGTGTGTGCAATGGTTGATCGGAGGGAATCACGCATGATGAACTTTCAGACCCCTTTCTGGCCGGGTGCCCAGGGCATTCAGGATCTGCCGAAGCAGATCGAGCAACTGACACAGAGTTTCGGTCGTTTTCTACAGGAACAGATGCCTGGCGATGGGATGGCAACGGGTCCGGCTGCAGCGCCGGTAGCGCGGTTGCCTCAATTGCAAAAGATGCAGCCGCTGGTTACCGAGCTGATGTCGGCGCATAAGGCCTTGTGGGAGCAGATGCTCCAGCAGCGCGCGGGCGAGCCCGCTGAGCCGGTGGTCGCCGAGGTCAAGCGAGATCGTCGGTTTTCATCAGCCGCCTGGACATCAAGCCCCGTCTACGATTACCTGCGTCAGGCTTATGTACTGAACAGCCGGTTTATAAACGGGCTGGCCGCAGTATTGCCCGCTGAAAACGCCAAAGAAGCCGCGCGCCTGAAGTTTCTGACCAGCCAGTTTATCGATGCGCTATCGCCCAGTAACTTTGCCGCCACGAATCCCGAAGTGATCCAGAAAGCCCTGGCTACGGAGGGTCAATCCATTACCGAGGGCATTAACAATCTGATCAGGGATATGGCCAAAGGTCGTATTAGCACCACGGACGAAAGCGCCTTCGAGGTCGGCAGGAACCTCGCCACCACCGAAGGGGCGGTTGTTTATGAAAACGATCTGATTCAGCTGATCCAGTACAAGCCACTGACTGCCAGGGTCGGCAAACGTCCCTTGCTGATTACGCCGCCATGCATCAATCGGTTTTACATCATGGATCTGCAACCGGAGTCATCGCTGGTCCGTTTTGCCATTGAGTCCGGCCATACCGTATTCCTGATCTCATGGAAGAATCCCGGGCAGAGCGAGGCGAAGCGTACCTGGGATGAGTACATCGATCTGGGCCCGTTGTCGGCGATCCCCGTCGTTCAGTCGATTACCGGCAGCAAGACGATGAACATGCTGGGCTTCTGTGTCGGCGGCACCCTCTTGTCGACCGCACTCGCCGTATTAGCCGCGCGCGGAGAAGAACCGGCGGCTTCGCTGACGCTGCTTACGACCATGCTGGACTTTGCCAATACCGGCGACATCGATCTGTTTATTGACGAACCCTCGGTGGCCGCCCGCGAGGCAGCCATCGGGCAGGGCGGCATCCTTGAAGGACGGGAGCTGGCGGGCATGTTTTCCTCACTGCGTCCTAACGATCTCGTGTGGCCTTACGTCTCGGGCAACTATCTGCTCGGCAATACGCCGCCGGCCTTCGATATTCTCTACTGGAATGCCGATTCCACCGGGCTGCCCGGCCCCATGGCCTGCTGGTATCTGAGAAACACCTATCTGGAGAACAGGTTGCGCATTCCGGGCGAACTCACGCTGTGTGGCGAATCGGTAGATCTAGGCCGTATCAGTGCGCCCACCTATCTTCTGGCAACGCGTGAGGATCACATCGTGCCATGGCAGACGGCCTATCTCGTGACCCGGCTCTTGTCCGGACCGCACCGTTTTGTTCTGGGCGCCAGCGGTCACATTGCTGGCGTGATCAACCCCGCTAGCAAGAACAGGCGCAATTACTGGGTTGATGGCGACTTGAAAGGCGACGCCGAACAATGGCTGGCCAGTGCGACAGAAAAGCCCGGCAGCTGGTGGCACGATTGGGCAGCCTGGCTGGAGAAGCAAAAGGGCGGGGAAAAAGCCGCGCCCAAGGTGCTGGGTAACGAGGCCAACCCGGAAATCGAACCGGCCCCCGGCCGCTACGTCAAAGCCCGCTAAGCGCAGTCGAGACAGCGGGACATTCGGAAACACCCGATAAAACAGCGCGATGGCGACTAATTTTGCTGCTTTGCGCTAGCCTACCTCAAGCCGGCGACGGTGGCCGATGCTTTCTTACATCCAGAAACAATTGTTGCGGTGCGGAATGAGTCGGGATACACTTCGGGTATCGCGATAATTATCGCGTCGTCAAGTTATCCGACTCTCCCAGGTTACTCCCCCGAAAGGATTTTTCATGTCTCAGCACATCGCATTCGTGACCGGCGCCATGGGTGGCCTCGGTACCGCCTTCTGCCAAGCATTCGACAAGGCCGGTTACAAGGTTATCGCCGCTTATCATCCGGAATTTGACGACAAGGACGCCTGGCTGGCTGAGCAGAAGGCTGAAGGTTTCAACAACTTCCTCACGGTTGCCTGCGATGTGAGCAACTATGATTCGTGCGTGCTGGCTGCCGCCGAAGCTGAAAAACTGGCTGGGGGTGTGGTTGATATTCTGATCAACAATGCCGGTATTACCCGCGACAAATTCTTTACCAAGATGGATGCAGCTCAGTGGGGCGCCGTCATCAATACCAACCTAAATAGTGTCTACAACGTGACCAACCCCTTCGCCGCTAAGATGGTCGAAAAGGGTTGGGGTCGCATTATCAATATTTCATCAGTCAACGGCGTCAAGGGTCAGGCCGGCCAGACCAACTACTCGGCTGCCAAGGCCGGCGTGATCGGTTTCACCAAGGCACTGGCTGCCGAGCTGGCCGCCAAGGGCGTGACGGTCAACGCCATCGCTCCGGGCTATGTCGCCACCAAGATGGTTATGGCCATCCGTGAAGACATCCTGCAGAGCATCGTTGATACCGTGCCCATGAAGCGCCTGGCCAAGCCGGAAGAAATTGCCGGTCTCGCCGTATATCTGTCATCGGACCTGGCCGCCTTCATTACAGGCGCCACAATGAACATCAACGGCGGTCTGTACTACCAGTAATTGATCGGGGATCGTGCAGTCCGCAGAATATGCTATCTGCATCCCTTTGATTTGAAAGCCTTGCCGGGTTTTACTCGGCGAGGCTTTTGCTTTTATAATGCATTGCAAAACGGGTCATCAGATTCCGTAAAATCAGACAACGACAATAACAATCGACAAGACACACTGGGGTGGTTACCGAATGACTGAAACACAACGCTTGATCAAGAAGTATCCGAATCGCCGTCTATACGATACGCGTACGAGTGCTTACATCACTCTGGCCGATATCAAGGAACTGGTGTTGCAGCACGAAAATTTTACGGTCGTCGATGCCAAGACCGGTGATGATCTGACCCGTGCCATCCTGCTCCAAATTATTCTTGAAGAAGAAAGCGGCGGTGTACCGATTTTCAGCAGCGAAGTCCTCTCGCAGATGATCCGCTTCTACGGCAATGCGATGCAGTCGGTGCTGGGTCAGTATCTGGAAACCAACATGAAGGCCTTCGTCGATTTTCAGAAGAAGATGCAGGGCAACAGTAACAGCAGCGATCTGTGGTCGCAGTTCCTGAACTTCCAGGGCCCGGCGATGCAGACGCTCATGTCCACCTATATGGACCAGAGCCAGAAAATGGTGCAGAACATGCAGTCGCAGATCCAGACTCAGGCACGCAGCATTTTTCAGGGTATGAACTTCCCGCAAGGCGGTAAGGGCTAACCCCGGCCTGATGAAACCGGTGGCCCTTCGGGGCCATTTTTATTTGGAAGTACGCACGATGATTACTGGTCAGGAATGATTCTGTCGGAATCCCGTTCAAATCTGGTGCTGCTCGGCTTGCCCGGTTCCGGTAAATCAACCATTGGCGCCCGGCTTGCCCAGTATTTCGATCGTCCATTTCTCGATACGGATCGGTTGATCGAGGGCTTTACGGGCAGATCGCTACAGCAGATTGTCGATACGGATGGTGCCTTGCAACTCAGGGCCATCGAAGCACAGATTGTTGCCGGCTTGATGGTGTTCGATACCGTCATTGCAACAGGCGGCAGTGTGATCTACAGCGATGTAACCATGCGGCACCTCCAATCTCTGGGGCTGCTTGTCTATCTCCGGGCGCGAGAAGAAACGATTCTCGAACGGATTGGGGATTACAGCCAGCGTGGTATTGCCCGGTTGCCGGGGCAATCGATCGCCAGTGTTATCGAAGAGCGCTTACCGCTCTATGAGCGCTATGCCAATGTTGTCGTTGATGTCGATGGGTTGACGGAACCGCAGGTCATGGCGGCCTGCGTGGCCGTTGTCGAATCGCAAGGGCCTCGCTAGCAAGGGCGTATCAGATCCTGCGCAGCGCCATATGCGCCGAGATAATGGCTGAAATATGCTCCCGGTAAATGTCGGTTTGCTGGCCCGACAGAATGGCGCGTAAGGTGCCACGGGCAAACGCCAGGGTGTCGAGCGCCATCAGTAGTGGATCGAGTCCGGCTTTGAGTTCCTTGCGCTCGGCCGCCGAGCGATACAGCCGTTCAAAGGACAACAGAATATCCGTGCAGGGTTCGGTAATGACCTGGAGCGCTTCGTGGAATTCCTCGACGTATTCACAACGCAGCAAAATGATCTCGAAGGTTTCTCGCGCTGCCACATTGCCGAGCAGGGCAGAGAAGAGACTTTGCAGATAACGGCCAATTGCGTCCAGTGGCGGTTCGCGGGCGACTAATAATTCCTGTAGCCGGTCGAATTCGCTGGTGTAGGTCTGTTTGACGGCAAGAAAGAGCTCTGCCTTGTTGGTAAAGTGCCAGTAGACTGCACCACGCGTGACGCCGGCCGCTTTGGCGACTTTGTCGAGCGTGGAGCGGTTGACGCCTTCCGCATGAAACACGCGCCGGGCCGCATCAATAATCCGGGCTCGGGTAGCAAGGGCGTCTTCTTTGGTTTTGCGGGCCATGGCTGATTCGGCGTTTCTGGTCGAAAGTGGCTAGGTCAGGAATGGGCGGATTATAGATCAATATACATACATCCGGAAATGTATATAATGATCGGCTCTGCTCAATTCGCAAAATACTGTACAAGCCATGCCAGTGAATTCGCCCAATCAAGCGCCGCCCCGTATCAGAGTCTGGTTGAATCAACGTCTGCAGGCACTGGCACCGCACTGCAGGAAGCTGGCTGATCAGCCGGCCTGCCAGAAATTGATCGGCGTGTGGCAGTGTCAGTGGCAGGAACATCGGCGCCGCACCTGGGTGGTGGGTAGTCTCATCGTGCTGGCGATTGTGCTCTGGAACGGCTGGAGTTACTGGCAGAAGATGCCCAAGGCGCCGCCGCCGATTCCAGTGACGCTTCTGGTTGCGGAACCGACAACGGTACCGAATGTGATTGAAGTGATGGCGCAGGCCGAAGGTGCCAAGGAAACCGAAGTACGTGCGCGCGTGGGCGGTATTCTGGTCAAGCGTCTGTATGAAGAAGGGCAACGTGTTGAAGCCGGCCAGCCGCTGTTCCAGATCGATCCGGATCAGTACCGGATCAAACTGGAAGAGGCCCAGGCGCGTGCCACACAGACCACCCGAGAAGCGGCGCGTCTGAAAAAACTCTATGCCCAGCAGGCGGTGAGCCGTAAGGAAATGGATGATGCCGTTTCGGCCGATGAAATGGCGCAGGCCAGTCTGAAGGCGGCTCGACTTAATCTGGAGTGGAGCACCGTGACCGCCCCGGTGGCGGGCATTGCCGGCCGCGCACAACGTTCCGAAGGGAACCTGATGACCACCAGCAGTGATGGCAGTCTGCTTACTGTGATTCATCAGGTGAACCCGATCTGGGTGCGTTTCGGTTTGTCGGATACGGATACTGCCGGCTTGCCGGGCGGGCGTCTGGATCCCGCGGTTGAGACATCGGTTGAAGTGATTCTGGCCGACGGCACCGTCTATCCGGAAACGGGAATGATTAATTTCCAGGCCTCTTTCATTGACCCCAGGCTGGGCACACAGCAGCTGCGAGCCACTTTTGCCAATCCGGAAGGCCAGCTGTTGCCAGGTCAGTTTTTGCGTGCCCGTATCAGCACCGGCAAACTCGAAAACGTTTATCGTGTGCCACAGGCAGCCGTGGTGCAATCGGAAAAGGGCCACATGGTCTGGATCATGGGTGAGGGCGGCAAAGTTGTCCCCACGCCGGTAACGCCCGGTTTCTGGATAGACAAGGACTGGATCATTCTCGGTGGCCTGCAGCCGGGGATGCAGATCGTGACCGATAACATCATCAAGATCCGTCCTGGCGTAATGGTCATGCCGGCGCCGGCAAATCCACCGGTAGCGGCTGCACCTGCGGCCCGGTCAGGCAAATAAGGAACGTCGATCGTGTTTTCGCGTTTCTTCATTCACCGGCCGATCTTCGCCACCGTCATCTCGATTGTGATCGTGCTGGCCGGTCTGGCGGCCGGCCGTGTGCTGCCAATTTCGCACTATCCGGATATCGCGCCGCCTACGGTGATCGTGTCTGCCAACTACCCCGGTGCATCGACCGAGACCCTGATTCGTACCGTCGCCGGACCGATCGAAGAACAGCTATCCGGTGTGGAGAATCTGCTGTACTTCAGTTCTACGGCGGCCTCCAATGGTGCGCTCACCATTACAGCGACCTTTGAAGTCGGCACCAATGTCGATATGGCCACGGTCAACGTCAACAACCGTGTCAAGATTGCCGAGCCCCGTCTTCCCGATGTCGTGCGGCAATTCGGGGTGACGGTACAGAAACGCTCGAATGACATCCTGCTCGTTTCCACCATTACCTCGCCGGACAATAGTCGCTCGGCGCTGTATCTCTCCAACTACGTGCTCATCAATATTCTGGATGAACTCAAGCGCCTACCGGGGGTAGGCGATGCCCAGATTTTCGGCGCCAAAGACTACTCGATGCGGATCTGGCTCCGGCCGGACAGAATGGCGCAACTGGGTATAACTACCAGCGATATTGCAACGGCCATTAATGCCCAGAACAAGCAGAATGTGGCTGGCAAGATTGGTCAGGAACCGGCCCTCGAAGGCCAGCAACTGACCTATACCGTTACGGCCAAGGGCCGCCTGACAACGCCAGAAGCCTTCGGGGATATCGTTATCCGTTCCCAGGGGCCGGCGGGTACACTGCGCCTCAAAGACGTGGCACGTATCGAGCTGGGCGCGGCGAATTACGATGCCAACACACGTCTGTTGGGCAATCCGGTCGCGAGCGTGGGTATTTTTCTGCAATCCGGGGCCAATGCCCTGGAAACCGCGGATCGGGTGCGGGCTAAACTGGAAGAGCTGAAAAAACGTTTCCCCGATGGGGTGGATTACGTCATTCCTTTTGATACCACCCGTTTTGTGAATGCCTCGATCCGCGAGGTGGTGAAGACCCTATTCGAAGCCATGCTGCTGGTGGCGATCGTTGTTTTCGTATTCCTGCAGAACTGGCGTGCCACACTGATTCCGCTGCTGGCCGTGCCCGTGTCGCTGATCGGGACTTTTGCCGGTCTGTGGGTCTTCGGCTTCTCGATCAATACACTGACGCTCTTTGCCATGGTGCTGGCCATCGGTATCGTGGTCGATGACGCCATCGTGGTGCTTGAGAACGTCGAGCGCCTGATGCACGAACGCCGTTTGCCGCCCAAGCAGGCGGCCGTCGAAGCCATGAAAGAGGTTTCCGGTGCGGTTGTGGCCATCGTGCTGGTGCTTAGTGCGGTGTTTGTGCCGGTAGCATTCCTGGGTGGTATTGCGGGCAAGCTGTATCAGCAGTTTGCCGTGACGGTGGCCATTGCTGTGGCGCTCTCGGGTCTGGTGGCGCTGACGCTGACGCCGGCGTTATGCGGTGTGCTTCTCAAAACCAAGCATGAGGACCCGCCCGAGTTTTTCAGGCCCTTTAATGAAGGCTTCCAGACGTTCACGCAGCGCTATCTCGATCTCGTGCGTAAAACACTGGACCACAAACGTATTGGTGTGGCGGTTTTTGGTGCCGTTATCGTGGCCTGTCTGTTCCTCTACCGCATGGTGCCGGGTGGCTTTGTGCCGCCCGAAGATCAGGGCTATCTGATCAGCGCGCTCATGTTGCCGGATGGCGCCAGCCTGCAGCGGACCGAACAGGCGGGCCAGAAATTCCAGGAGGCCGTGGTTAAAAATGCGGCCGTCGATAAGGTTTTTGTGATTGCCGGTAACGATATCGTGGGCGGCGGTATGCGCGCCAATGCCGGCACCGTCTTTATTCCTCTCAAGGACTGGTCCGTCCGGGAAACCGATGCCAATACACTGGCCAAAATGTTTACCGGTCTGGGCATGACGCTGCGTGATGGCATGGCGCTCGTTTTTAACCCGCCGGCGATTCGCGGCATCGGTTCAGCGGGTGGCTTTGAATTTTATGTACAGGCCCGAAACAATCCCTCGGTCGTCGATCTGGCCAAGGTGTCCGGTGGCTTGATTGAAGCGTTGAAGCAGCGGCCAGAACTGACGGGGATCAATACCTTCTTCCGACCCACGTCCCCCCAGCTTTATGTCGAAGTCGACGAAGCCAAAGCCATATCACTGGGCATTACTGTTGCCGATGTCTACCAGAGTCTGCAGGCCACCATGGGCAGCCTCTACGTGAACGACTTCAACCTGAGTGGACGTACCTATCGGGTGCAGATGCAGGCAGATGCCCCGTATCGTGCGCGCCCCAATGATCTTGGCCAGATTTACGTGCGTGCCGATAACGGCGCCATGGTGCCGGTCTCAGCGCTGATCAAAACGACGTCACTGGTCGGCCCGGAGCAGCTGGAACGTTTCAATGGCTATCTGTCGGCCAAGATCCTCGGTAACGGCCAACCCGGCGTCAGCTCCGGTGATGCCATCAACATCGTTAAAACCGTTGCGGAAGCCACATTGCCGCAGGGGTACGAACTCGCCTGGTCCGGACAGGCCTATCAGCAGATCCGTGCAGGCAACACCTCCGGCATTGCTTTTGTCTTTGGTATCGTCATGGTTTTCCTGATTCTGGCAGCGCAGTATGAGCGCTGGTCTTTGCCGCTGGCGGTGATTCTCGGTGTGCCGTTTGCGCTCTTTGGCGCATTGCTGGCGGTCTTTCTGCGCGGCATGCCCAACGACATCTATTTCCAGATTGGCCTGGTGGTTCTGGTGGGCTTGTCCGCCAAGAATGCGATTCTGATTGTGGAGTTCGCAGCGCAGAAACGTGCCGAAGGCTTCAGCGTCTACGATGCGGCCATGCAGGCCGCCCGTTTGCGTTTCCGACCCATCGTCATGACATCGCTGGCGTTCATTCTCGGCGTGTTTCCGCTGGTCATTTCCAGTGGTGCCGGTTCGGCGGCCCGCCGCTCGATGGGAACCGGGGTCTTTGGCGGCATGCTGGCAGCCACCTTTATTGCAACCATATTCATTCCGATGTTCTTCATGTGGCTTTCCGGGCGCCGGCGCAAGCGCGATCTTTTTCCAGGCGAAGCAATACAGGAGGTGAAGCATGACTGAGTCGGCATCCCCTATGGCCTTGCGTTTTACGCTGCTGGCGGCATTGGTGATTGCGGGCTGTACCGTGGGTCCGGATTACGAGCGCCCTAAAATGGATCTGCCCGGCCAGTTCAACGCCGAGGTACCGCAATCAACCCCCGCCTCGCAAAAAGCTCCCGTCGAGATCCGCCAGGACTGGTGGACACTGTTTGATGATCCGGAGCTGAATCGTCTCGAGTCTCTGGCGTTGGCCAATAACGCCGACCTGCAGATTGCCGTGGCCCGTATCGCTCAGGCGCAGGGATTGGCATTGCAGGCTGGTGCCGCCCAGTATCCGAGCCTGTCGCTCGAGGGCAGTGGCACACGCTCATCCCAGGGGGCGGCGGCATCGCCTAGTGGTATTGATTATCTCGATAGTAACTATCAGGGGTCTGCCGGATTCTCCTATGAGATCGATCTCTGGGGAAAGATCCGACGTTCCGTTGAGTCTGCCGATGCACAGCTCAAGGCCAGCGTCTTTGATCGCGATAGCGTGCGTCTGGTTATGGAGGGGAGTGTCGCCAAGGCGTATATCAACCTGCGCACACTGGATGCGCAGATCAAGGTGACAGAGAGCTCGATCCATACCCGTCGCGAAACGCTGCGTATCGCCCAGGCCAAACTGGCGGGCGGGCTGGTTTCCCCGCTCGACATCAATCAGGCCAGAGCCACGCTGGCCAGTCTGCAGGCCGCCCAGTCCGAGCTTGTGCGCCAGAGGGCGATTGTGCAGAACCAGCTGGCTGTTCTGACCGGTGTGCTGGATCTGAAGATCCCGGCCAGTGGACTGGGTGCGTTGCCGGTGCCGCCGATGCCACCCGCGGGTGTGCCCTCGGAATTGCTGGAAGGGCGCCCCGATATCCGCAAAGCCGAAGAGCAACTGGTGTCGGCGAATGCACAGATTGGCGTTGCCAAAGCCAATTTCTTCCCATCGTTTTCGCTTACCGGCCTGTACGGTGCACAAAGTCTGGGCTTCAGCAACTTTCTATCCGCTGGTGGTTCGGTCTGGGCCGCAACGCTGGGGGTGACGCAACCGCTGTTTACCGGCTGGCTGTTGACCGGTCAGCTCGACACGGCGAAGGGTAAACAGCAGGAGGCTCTGGGTAACTACATCCGGACCGTCCGTGTGGCCTTTGCCGAAGTGGGTGATGCCATGACCTCCGTGCAACAGACCCGGGAGAGCGAGTCGCACCTGGCAACGCAGGTTGAGGCATCGACCAGGGCGCAGCAGATTGCCATCCTGCGTTACGAGGCAGGTTATGTCGATTATCTGACGGTGTTGGAGGCGCAGCGCGTCGCGAACGAAGCGAGTCTGGCGTATGCGCGCAATCGCGGGGGCCGCCTGCAGGCCAGCGTCGATCTTTTCAGATCCCTCGGTGGCGGTTGGCAGCCGGAAATCAAAAAATAAGTAACCGGGGTTGGTAAAATATGACCCATGAAAAAGAAAATTGAAACACCCAGGGTTGGCATGGTCAGCCTGGGTTGCCCCAAAGCCACCGTCGACAGTGAAGGCATCCTCACACGCCTGCGTGCCGAAGGTTATCAGGTAGTCGGTGATTATGCCGGCGCCGATCTGGTCGTGGTGAATACCTGTGGTTTTATCGATTCAGCCGTCGAAGAATCACTCGATGCGATTGGTGAAGCGCTACGCGAAAACGGCAAGGTCATCGTCACGGGTTGTCTGGGAGCACGTGAAGGCGTAGTTGAAACGGCCCACCCCGATGTGCTCGCCGTCACGGGGCCGCACGCACTGGAAGAAGTCATGTCGGTGGTGCATTCCCATCTGCCGATGCCGCATGACCCGTATACCGATCTGGTGCCGCCGCAGGGCGTGCGGATTACGCCGAAGCACTATGCCTATCTCAAGATTTCCGAAGGCTGCAACCACCGTTGCACCTTCTGCATCATTCCGTCGTTGCGTGGCGACCTCGTGTCGCGCCCGATCGGTGATGTGCTTAAAGAAGCCGAAACCCTGGCCAAAGCGGGCGTCAAGGAAGTACTCGTCATTTCGCAGGACACCAGCGCCTATGGCGTTGACGTCAAATACCGTACGGGATTCTGGGAAGGCCGCCCCGTCAAAACGCAGCTCAAAGCCTTGTGCGAGGCGCTCGGCGAATTCGGTATCTGGGTGCGTCTGCATTACGTCTATCCGTATCCGAGTGTGGATGAGATCATTCCGCTGATGGCTGAAGGCAAAATCCTGCCGTATCTGGATATTCCGTTCCAGCACGCCAGCCCGCGCATTCTCAAAGCTATGAAGCGCCCGGCGTCCAGCGAGAACGTCCTCAAGCGCATTGAAGCCTGGCGCGCGATCTGTCCGGAGCTGGTCATTCGTTCCACCTTTATTACCGGTTTCCCCGGTGAAACCGAAGCGGACTTCCAGGAGCTGCTTGGTTTCCTCGAAGCGGCGCAACTCGATCGCGTCGGCGCCTTCGCTTATTCGCCCGTCGAGGGCGCCACAGCCAATGAATTGGCGGATCCGGTGCCGGAAGAGGAGCGCGAATCGCGCCGCATGCGCCTGATGCAGTTCCAGTCCGACATCTCGGCCGATAAACTGGCGCGACGCATCGGCGATGAAGAAGCTATTGTGATCGATGACGTCGATGAGGAGGGTGCGATTGGCCGGAGTTGGCGGGAGGCGCCGGACATTGATGGCGTCATCCAGGTCATGGGTTATACCGACTGTGCGCCAGGCGATCGTATTGCCGTCCGTATCGTCGATGCCGACGAACATGATCTCTATGCCGAACCGCTAACCGCTGCCTCAATCAACTGACATGAGTCAGGCCCTGATCGCGCAATTGCTGGCGTGCCTCGGCGCCGATCAGGTTCTCACCGATCCGGCCGCGCAAGCCACGTATCTTAACGACTGGCGTGGCCGTTATCACGGCCGTGCGCTGGCCGTTGTGTTGCCACAAACAACCCAACAGGTCGCCGAGGTTGTTCGTCTATGCGTGTCAAACAACACGCCGATTGTTCCGCAAGGCGGCAATACGGGCTTATGTGGTGGTGCAACGCCAGACGATACGGGTCGTGCCGTCATTGTCGCCATGACCCGCATGAACCGCATACGCGATGTTGATGCCAGAAACTTCAGTATCACCGCAGAGGCTGGCGCGACACTGGATGACCTGAAAGCTGCGGCCGATCATGTCGATCGTCTGTATCCGCTCTCGCTGGGTGCGGGGCATCAGAGCACCTTGGGTGGGACGCTGGCCACCAATGCCGGTGGGTTGCAAGTGTTACGTTATGGCATGACGCGCGATCTCTGTCTGGGTCTGGAAGTCGTGCTGCCGGACGGCACGGTCTGGTCCCGGCTTGCCGGTTTGCGTAAGGACAACACAGGCTTCGATCTCAAGCAGTGGTTCATTGGCGCCGAAGGCACGCTGGGTCTGATCACAGCGGCCACCATGAAGCTCTATCCCCGACCTGCGGCGCGTGCGCTGATCTGGCTGGATCTGCCAGACGCGAAAAGTGCCGTATGCGCGCACGAGCGAGCGCAAAGTGTATTCGCCGGAGCCCAGACAGCATCGGAATTGATTTCGGCGCCAACACTGACGCTCGTCCGGCAACATCTGCCGGAAGTGCAGCTCCCCGGAACCGCATCGTGGCCCGAACACTGGGCGTTAATGATGGAAGTCTCGGCGCACGATCAGATATTTCTGGAGGCGCTGCTGGATGGCTGGCGTCGTGCTTGTGCACGGGATGGTCAATCGCCCGGGCTCGTGGCGACCAGCGTTGCCGACCAGCAGGCATTGTGGGCTATACGTAAGGGGCTTGCCGAAGCACAGAAGCGCGAAGGCCTCTCGATCAAACACGATATCGGCTTACCCATTTCGGGAATTCCGGTGTTTCTGAAAGAAGCCTCCGCAGCCCTCGAACAAACGTTCCCGGGTATCCGCATTGTCGCCTTTGGTCATATCGGCGACGGCAATCTGCATTACAACCTGTCCTATGCCGAGCCGGTAGCCAATGACAGCCTCATGGCGCGCAGTCATGACGCCAATCAGATTGTTTATGACGTGGTGACGCGTCTGGGCGGCAGTATCGCTGCTGAACACGGCATTGGACAGCTCAAGTCCGGTTGGCTGGAAGCGCATGCACCGGCCGGCAGTATCGATCTGATGCGTAAACTCAAAGACGCACTGGATCCCAAAGGGCTCATGAATCCCGGCAAGGTGCTCAACGCACGGCGTTGAGTCCGACAGCGCCTAGTGCAGTGTCTGGCTCTGGCGCGGCTCTGAATCTGAGGGTCGATGATCCGAGAAAAGCGCCAGCGCTTCTTCCGGGCTAAACCGGTATTCCTGATTGCTCAGTTCGTCGTGAATCACGACGGCGCCATGCTCGCGCAGAATGGCATCGATTTCGTTCTTGCCCAGGCTGCGCACCATGTTTCTCACTTTATCCCAATTCCGCTCGCCGGCATGATGCAGTGCCTGGCCCGGTGCCAGGCTGATCAGTTCCTCGGGGAATAATGTCGTGACCAACTGCGCAGGATCCAGTTGCAGGAGCTCGCGATCAGTCAGCGTGCCGAACAGATGGGTCAGGCGATTCCAGCCATCGGCATCGGCCTCGTCGGCACTCGGCATCTTCTGCAGGAACAGAGCGGCAGCCTGCGTGTCATTTGCAGCAAGATAGAGCAGGGTGGGTTGTTGCTCGGATTGTTCGAGATAGTGACTGAAAGCCTCGGCTAATGACTGACCCACCAGAGGTACGAAGCTCTGCCATGGCGTGCTGAATTGCTGTGCGTCCAGTGTCATCATCAGGCGGCTGGCGCTATCTTCGGCAGAACCCTCCCGGGTATTCAGGCACTGGAAATCGGGGTTTTGCAGTTGCGTCGTCAATGCCGGATCCCATTGCGCGGTGCCACGCAATCCCAGCTTGTCGGTGCAGTCCATGACCAGCAGCTTGATCGGTCCCGGGTCGCGCATCTGGAAGGTGAGCCGACCGGGGTGTTTGAGCTGGCCCGCCATCAGCGCCGTGACACTAGCCATTTCGCCAAGCATCCGGTTAACGGCCACCGGGTAGTTTCTGCCGGCAGTCAGTGCGCGATAGGTTTCGTCCAGGTGCACCCAGGCGCCACGAATAGCGAGTTCCGGAAAATGGAAGCGGACAAAGCGGTCGGTTTCGCGCAGCATGAGATCTTTCAGTAGGGTCGGATCATTACGTTATGGGTCGCTATCGCCAAACTTCAAGATGGCGGTCGCAGAGAGCCATCAATCAATGGCTTTGAGATGTGTCCGGTAACGCTCGGCGTTCTGCACATAGCGGGCGGCGCTGTTTATCAGTCGCGCCACTTCCTCGTCGGTCAGCTCACGGACGACTTTACCCGGCGCACCCATGATCAGGGAGCGGGGCGGGTACACTTTCCGCTCGGGAATCAGTGTCCCGGCGCCGACCAGACTGTGTGCGCCGATCACGGCATGATTCAGAATCGTCGTGCCGATGCCGATCAGGCTGCCCTGGCCGATCTGGCAGCCGTGCAGCATGACCTTGTGACCAATCGTGACATCCGCCTCCAGAATCAGCGGTGCGCCCGGGTCGGTGTGGAAAATGCAGCCATCCTGCACATTGCTGCGCGGGCCAATCACGATCGGCTCGTTATCGCCGCGCAGGACGGCGTTCCACCAGATTGATGCATGCTCGGCGCATTCGACACGACCGATCAGCACCGCATTGGGGGCGACCCAGGCGTTCGGGTCAATTCGGGGAATCCGGTCTTCCAGCTGATAGATACTCATGCGGTGGAGCCAATCCAGTAAAATAGACGATTGCACATTTTATGCCGATCTCTCAGGCACATAAAGTCAACACAATCACGTACCGATTTCATGACATTCGCCGCCAGCAGACCCCCGGGTTTGCAAAAATACGACCTGCATTGCCATTCCACGGCCTCCGATGGCATGTTGCCGCCGGCCGACGTGGTGGCGCGCGCGCATGCCAATGGCGTGACAACGCTGGCCCTGACCGACCACGATGGGCTATCCGGCTTGCCGGAAGCCCAGGCGGCCGCCGATGCGCTGGGGGTGAGCCTGGTGCCGGGAACCGAAATATCTGTCGAATGGAACGATTACTCGGTTCATATCGTCGGTCTGCGGATCGATCCGAAAAATCCGGCGATTGTGGCGGGGCTTGATGGCATCCGGATTGGGCGCGCTACGCGTGCCGAACGAATTGCCGCCGAGCTGGAAAAGGTCGGTTTCAAAGGCATTCTGGCCAGAACGATGACCTACGTTGGCAACCCCGAGCTGGTTTCGCGGGCCCACTTTGCCCGGGCGCTGGTCGACATGGGCGCCTGCCGTGAAGTCAAACAGGTTTTTGATCGTTACCTGACCCCGGGAAAACCGGGTTTCGTCGCCCATCCGTGGCCGTCGTTGGCCGAGGCGCTGGGCTGGATCCGGGCGGCGGGTGGCGTTGCGGTGATTGCCCACCCCGGCCGTTACCGGATGTCCAACAGGGAGCTTGGCAAGCTCTTTGAGGCCTTCCGCGAGCTGGGCGGCGAGGCTATTGAGGTCGCCTCGGGAAGTCATACCCCGGAACAGGTCGCGCATTTTGGTCGTCAGGCGCGCCACTATGCCTTCATGGGGTCGCAGGGCTCGGACTTCCACGCTCCCGGTGAAAGTTACGTCGATCTTGGTGGCGGCCTGCCTTTGCCGGAAGGGGTTGTTCCAGTCTGGAATAATTGGTAATACATAGCATTACGGAACATACGTGACACAGTACTTTAATATTCACCCCGACAATCCGCAGTCACGATTGCTCGAGCAGGCCGCCGAAATGCTCCGCAAAGGCGCCGTTGTCGCCTTGCCCACGGACTCCTGCTATTCGCTGGCCTGTCATTTGGGCGATGCGGCCGCACTGGACAAAATTCGCAAGATCCGCGGCATCGATGATCATCACCTCATGACGCTGATGTGCCGGGATCTGTCCGACATCGGCCAGTACGCCCGCGTCGATAACGCCCAGTACCGGCTGCTCAAACTGGCGACGCCCGGCGCCTATACCTTTGTGCTGGAAGGCACCAAAGAGCTGCCGCGCCGGATTCTGCATCCCAAGCGTAAGACGCTGGGGCTGCGTATCCCGGATAACCGCATCATGCTCGGTGTGCTGGAAGTGCTCGGCGAGCCGCTGCTCACCACCACGCTCATGCTGCCAGGCGACGACGAACCCCTTAGCGACGGTTGGTCGATCAAAGAACGCCTTCAGCCGCAACTGGATCTGGTCGTTGAGGGGGGCTGGTGCGGCACAGAGCCCACCACCGTCATCGATCTCTGTGAAATGCCGCCCACCGTCCTGCGGCGCGGGCACGGCCCATTGGCGCCGCTGGGCCTTCAATAAGACGGCATAAACCGGAAATACGGCCGAATACGCGCCGGTAATCCGGGGTTGAGGCCGTTGCCCTCTGCTAGAATCGCTGCCTACGGATTCCCTATGAATATCGACATCGCCTACCTGGCCATTGCGGCCATTCCCGTTATTTTCGCCATCACACTGCATGAGGCGGCGCATGGTTATGTGGCGCGCTATTTCGGAGACCCGACAGCCTACCAGCTGGGGCGCATCAGCCTGAACCCGATTCGCCACATTGATCTGGTCGGCACCATCCTTGTGCCGGCGCTGACCTTGTTGTTTGGCGGCATCCTTTTTGGCTGGGCGAAACCGGTGCCGGTCGATTACAGCCGCCTGCGCCATCCGCGCACCGATATGCGCTGGGTTGCGCTGGCCGGTCCGGGTATCAACCTGCTCATGGCCTTCGGTTGGGCGCTCCTGCTCAAGTTGGGGTTGTCGACGGATAACTACTACAGCGTCCCGCTGGAAGAAATGTCACGTATTGGCGTGTCGATCAACCTGATGCTGATGGCGCTGAACCTCTTGCCCATTCTGCCGCTTGATGGTGGTCGTGTGCTGTTCAGCCTGCTGCCGCCTGCTGCGGCACATTCCTACGGCCGTACCGAGCCCTATGGTCTGCCGATCCTGCTGCTGTTGCTGGTCACGGGCCTGCTCGGCGTCTTTGTCATGCCGCTGATTCAAGCTGCGGCTTCCCTGATTTCCACCGTATTTTTTATCTGAGTTTTCCTGATGTCTGCAGAACGCGTACTTTCCGGCATGCGCCCTACGGGTAGCCTGCATCTGGGTCACTTTCACGGCGTGCTCGAAAACTGGGTCCGTCTGCAGAACGATTACGAATGTCTGTTTTTTGTCGCCGACTGGCATGCCCTGACCACCAATTACGATGCGCCACAGAGCATCGCCCAGGCCAGTCGTGACATGGTTGTCGATTGGCTGGCCGCCGGTCTCGATCCGGAAAAATCGATCATCTTCCAGCAGTCGCAAGTGCTGCAACACGCCGAACTGCATCTGCTGCTGTCGATGATGACCCCGCTCGGCTGGCTCGAACGTGTGCCCACCTATAAGGACCAGCAGGAAAAGTTGTCGCACAAGGACCTGTCGACCTATGGCTTCCTCGGTTACCCGTTGCTGCAATCGGCCGACATCCTTGTCTACGACGCGCGCCATGTACCTGTTGGCGAAGACCAGGTGCCGCATATCGAACTGACGCGTGAAGTCGCCCGTCGCTTCAATCATCTTTATGGCCGCACACCCGAGTTCGAACAGGAAGTCATTGCGGCACTGAAGAAACTAGGTCCGACGGCCAAGCCATACAAGGAGCTGCGCCAGCGTTACCAGCAGGATGGTGACCGCGAAGTGCTGGTGCAGGCGGAAGCTTTTCTGGCCGGCGCCGATAGTCTGAACACCAGCGACAGGGAATCCCTCTGGGGCTGGCTGGTGGGCTCCGGTAAGGCCATCCTGGTCGAGCCGGCCGCACTGTTGACCAAAGCCTCCAAGATGCCGGGGCTGGATGGTCAAAAAATGTCCAAGTCGTACAACAACACCATCAGCCTGCGCGAAAAGCCGGAGGATGTGATGAAGAAACTCAAGGCCATGCCTACCGACCCGGCGCGTGTGCGTCGCACCGATGTTGGCAACCCCAAAAACTGCCCGGTCTGGCAACTGCACGAGGTCTACAGCGACGACGAAAAGAAACAATGGGTCACCGAAGGCTGCACTACGGCCGGCATTGGCTGCATTGATTGCAAGAACGCCGTGGCCGAAGGTATCGAAGTGGTGCTCGCCCCGATGCGCGCCCGCGCCGAAGCGCTCGATGCGCAACCGGAAAAAATTTATTGCATTCTGCGCGAGGGCGCTGAGCGCGCCCGTGCTCTGGCGGATCAGACCATGAGCCGCGTCCGCAGCGTCATGGGCCTGACGGGTGCCTGATTGTTGCCTGAGTAAAAAGGTCATGAGCATCGTAGAACATAATCCCGAACAGCAACCGATTCCGCCGTGTATCATGGAAGAGGCTGTCGGCCAACCGGTGGCCGCCGAAGATATGGCGGAAGCTGTTCCTTACGAACAGGCGATTGCGGTCACCGTCGAATCCGGCGAACCGCGCGTCATGCTCTACGGACAGCCGATCATCGATCTACCTCAGGATCTGTATATCCCGCCCGACGCGCTGTCGGTCATGCTCGACGCCTTTGAGGGCCCGCTGGACCTGTTGCTCTATCTGATCCGCAAGGCCAACGTTGATATCCTCGATATCCCGATGGCGCCGCTGACCATTCAATATCTCGACTATGTCGAGGCTATGCGTGCGCAGAATCTGGAACTGGCTGCCGAGTACCTGGTGATGGCGGCCATGCTGATCGAAATCAAGTCGCGGATGTTGTTGCCGCGTCCCAAAGCGCAGTTCGAAGAAGAGGTCGAGGATCCGCGCGCCGAGCTGGTGCGTCGTCTGATCGAATACGAGCAGATGAAACTTGCCGCGCGCGAAATCGACGAGCTGCCCAAAGCCGAAATCGATTTCCAGTGGCTCAACGTCTGGGTTGATCGGCAAGCCGTCGTGCGACACCCGGATGTATCGCCCGAAGACCTGCACGACGCCTGGCGTGCCGTGATCCGTCAGGCCAAGCTGCATACCCACCACAAGATCCATCGCGAAGAACTCTCGGTGCGCGAGCACATGGGGCTGATCCTGCGCCGTCTTCGCAACAGTGAAGGTTACCTGGAGTTTTCTGAGCTGTTCGACGTCACCGGTGGTGTGGCTATGGTCGTGGTGAACTTTATCGCGCTGCTGGAGCTCTGCAAGGAGCAGTTGATGGAGATGACGCAGACAGCAGCCTTTGCCCCCATCTATGTACGTCTGCCCAGTAACGCCCCTGAACAATCGATGTTTGAAGTGCCCGAGGCCGATGATCTGCCCGAGGAGAATGACCGTGTCTGAAGAACAACGTTCACTGACCGAGCTGGTTGAAAACACCGAGGGCGAGGTTGCCATCGGGCCCGTTATCGATGTCGCCGAACTGGCCTGTATCGTTGAAGCGGCATTACTGGCTACGACAGCGCCGCTCGACATGGTGCATCTGCGCCGCCTCTTTGACGATACCGTTGCTGCGGACGAAATCCGCCAGGCGATTGGCCATTTGCAGGAGCGCTGGCAGAACCGGGGTTGCGAGCTCATCGAATTGGCTGACGGCTGGCGCTTCCGGACGCATGCCAAGATCCAGCCGCATCTGGATCGTCTGAACCCCGAAAAGCCGCCGCGTTATTCGCGTGCCGTCATGGAAACGCTGGCGATCATTGCCTATCGTCAGCCGGTCACGCGCGGTGACATCGAGGATATCCGCGGCGTGACCGTTGCCACCCAGGTCATCCGTACGCTCGAAGAGCGCGGCTGGATCGACACCGTTGGTCACCGCGAGACGCCGGGTCGTCCAGCGCTCTATGCAACAACGCGTCAGTTCCTCGACGATCTGGGGCTGCGCAGCCTGACCGAGTTGCCGCCGCTTGAAACCATGCAAGGGGCGCTTGAGGGCGTACCCGAAGCCTAACCCGAACTCTGTTCTCGCCAATGCCCAAAAAGAATACCCCCTTCCGGTCGCCTCAGGCCGCAAAGAAACCGGCAGCGCCGCGTCGTGCGGGCTTGGCGCCGGTTGAAGCACTTGATGACCTTGAAGCGTTAGATAGCCCGGATGACCAAGTAGACGGGGCGCCGCAACGCAAGGCGCCCGCTGCGGCTGGCGAACGTCTGCAGAAACTTCTGGCGCAGTCTGGCCTGGGCGGGCGCCGCGAAATGGAAGACTGGATTGAGCAAGGGCGTGTTCAGGTTAACGGCCAACCGGCGACACTCGGACAACGTGTGCTGCCCGGTGACCGCGTCAAGGTCAATGGCCGACTGGTCAACCTGCACGGTGCGACCCGTGCGCCACAGGTACTGCTTTATCACAAGCCCGAAGGCGAAATCGTCTCGCGCAGCGATCCGGCCGGTCGTCCCAACGTCTTTGCCAATCTGCCGCGACTTCGGGGCGGTAAGTGGATCGCCGTAGGCCGTCTGGATTTCAACACCAGCGGTCTGTTGCTGTTCACGACCTCCGGGGCGCTTGCCAACGCGCTGATGCACCCGCGTAACGAGATGATCCGCGAATACGCGGTACGCGTGCTCGGCCCGCTCGACGACGAAGCCAAGGATCAGCTCAAGAAGGGCGTCGAACTCGAAGATGGCCCAGCAGCACTCAGGAGTATTGAAGATGCGGGCGGTGAAGGGGCCAATCAGTGGTATCGCGTCACTATTTCCGAAGGCCGCAACCGCGAAGTCCGTCGTCTGTTCGAGGCTGTTGGTCGCACGGTGAGCCGGCTGATCCGCGTGCGCTACGGTCCGTTCCTGTTGCCACCCCGTTTGAAACGGGGCCAGAGTCTGCAGGTCGACGAAAAAGACGTGGAAAAACTGGTTAAATCTCTGGGCGCCGAGGCCGAAGGCCCGACGCGCAACGTCGGACAGAAGGTCCGTGGCGGGCGACCCGGGGGCAAAGCTGCGCCCCGTAGTCGTGGTCAGGCCCGCTCCCAGGGGCAGGGCGCGGCGCCCCGACGGAGTAGTGGGGCCACGGGTGGTGCTGGAGCCGGAAAAACTCGACCAAAGGCGAAAAAACCCTTATAATTGAAAAGTTTTGACATTCACGTGCCATCAGGCAGGGTCTTCAGATCCGATCAGATGGCACAGCCGGTTTTTTCGGCGTGATGGGCTTTATGCCCATTTTTTATTTGTATTTCGGGTTTTAACCATTGGCTTTGAGCGCATGAATCTGCAGGAACTGATTGAAACGACGGTCACCGGACTGGGCTACGAGCTCGTCATGGTGGAGCTGTCACCGCGCAGTCGGCTGGTCCGGGTCTTCATTGATGCCCCGGAAAAGCCGCGTGGCGTCGACGTCGAGGACTGCGCAACGGTCAGCAATCAGCTAACGCACGTATTTCAGGTCGAGAACATCGATTACGACCGCCTGGAAGTTTCGTCGCCCGGCCTTGACCGTCCGCTGGTCAAACCCGCCGATTACACGCGCTTCGCCGGTTCGCAGGTGCAGGTCAAGTTACGCATGCCGATCGGCGATCGTCGCCAGTTCAACGGCACGCTGATCGGACTTGAAAATGACCAGGTTCAGCTCGACCTGGGCGGCAACGCCGTGAGTTTCCCGCTATCCAACATCGACAAGGCGCGCCTTGTTCCCAAGTTTTAAGGTTTCCAGAGAAAGGACAATCAAATGACCCGTGAGATTCTGCTGCTGGCCGATGCGCTGGCTCGTGAAAAGAACGTCAGCAAGGAAATTGTCTTTTCCTCACTGGAGCTCGCGCTGGCCCAGGCGACGCGCAAGAAAATGAATCTGGAAGCCGATATCCGCGTCGTGATTGACCGTGAAACCGGTGAACACGAATCCTTCCGTCGCTGGGAAGTCGTCGAGGATGCCGATCTCGAAAACGAAGACGCCCAGCTCGCCATCAGCGAAGCCAGCAAGGATCATGCGGATATCGCCGTCGGTGATGTCGTTGAAGAAGAACTGGAGCCCATCGACTTCGGTCGTATCGGTGCGCAGGCCGCCAAGCAGGTCATCCTGCAGAAGATCCGCGATGCCGAGCGCGAAGCCCTGCTGCAAAGTTTCCTTGAGCGTGACGAACATCTCGTCACCGGCACCATCAAGCGCATGGAGCGTGGTAATGCCATCGTCGAAGTCGGCAAAATCGAAGCCGCACTGCCGCGTGACCAGATGATCCAGCGTGAAAACCTGCGCCCGGGCGATCGCGTCAAGGCCTACCTGCTGCGTGTTGATCGCGCCGCACGTGGCCCGCAGCTGATTCTGTCGCGTACTGCGCCGGAATTCATCAGCCATCTGTTTGAACTGGAAGTGCCGGAAATCGAAGACGGCCTGATGGAAATCAAAGCCGCCGCCCGTGACCCGGGTATGCGCGCCAAAATCGCCGTCCTCAGCAAAGACCCCCGTATCGATCCGATCGGCACCTGTGTCGGTCTGCGCGGGATGCGCGTTACCGCCGTTCGTAACGAACTTGGCGGCGAAAACGTCGACATCATCATCTGGTCCGAAGACCCTGCCCAGTTCGTGATCAACGCATTGGCCCCGGCTGAAGTCACCTCGATCGTGGTCGATGAAGAGCGTCACGCCATGGATGTCGTCGTGGACGATGCCAACCTTGCCATTGCCATCGGTCGTGGTGGTCAGAACGTGCGTCTCGCCTCCGAGCTGACGGGCTGGACCATCAACCTGATGACGCCGGAAGAATCGCAGCGCAAGAACGAAGCTGAAACCGCGACCACCCGTCTGCTGTTCATCGAGAAGCTGGATATCGACGAAGAGCTGGCTGATCTGCTGATCAATGAAGGGTTCTCGACACTGGAAGAAGTCGCCTACGTGCCGCTGGCCGAAATGCTGGAAATCGAAGGACTCGAGGAAGAGCTCGTCAACGAACTGCGCACGCGTGCCCGTAACGCATTGCTCACCGAAGCGATTGCCACCGAAGAGAAACTTGAAGACGTCGCCGAAGACCTCCTCAACCTGCCGGGCATGGAAAAAGCCCTGGCCGTCAAACTGGCTGAAGCCGGTATCAAGACGCGCGACGATCTGGCCGATCTGGCCACCGATGAGCTCGTCGAAATTACCAGCATGACACAAGCCGATGCTGTGGCGCTCATTACCGAAGCACGTAAGCACTGGTTTGCTGACGATGAAGCCGCTAACTGATCGGAGGACATATGAAGAAAACCACGGTCCTCGAGTTCGCCGAAGAACTCAAAATGCCGGCAGAAGTTTTGCTGGAGCAACTTAATAAAGCGGGCGTCAATAAAGCCTCTGCCGAAGATACGCTGAGCGCTGCCGACAAGAACGGTTTGCTGGAATTCCTGCGTGCTTCGCATGGCGAAGCGAAGCCCAGCAGTAATCGCGTCACGCTGACCCGCAAGTCCACCTCGGCGCTCAAGGCACAGGACGCGACAGGTAAAACGCGTACGGTTCAGGTCGAAGTCCGCAAGAAGCGTGTGCTCGTCAAGCGCGACACCCCGGAAGCGATTGAAGCGCCTGTTGAAGAAATCGAAGTTGCGAAGCCAGTCGAAGTTGTTGCGCCGGTTGAAGCGCCAACACCTGTCGTTGAAACCCCGGTTGTAGAAGCCGTGGTGGAAGTCGTCGTTGAACCCGCGATTGAAGTAGTGCCTGAGGTGGTGATTGAAACGCCTGTGGTCGAAGCGCCGCCGGCTGTGGTCGAAGAGCCCGCCAAACCGAAGAAGGCCACCGTCAAAACCAAAGCCAATTTCCTCGACGAAAAGGAACTGGCGGCGCGTCAGGCCGAACAGGATCGTTATGCGCAGCTGCGTGCACGTCAGGAACAGGATCGTCTTGACCGTGAAAACCGCGAGAAAGAACTGCAACGTCTGCGTGAAGAAGCCGCTGCCAAGCAGGCTGCCCTGAAGGTTGCTGAAGAATCGCGCAAGGCGGCCAGTACCGCCGCCAGCACAGCGACCGAAGAGCGTCGTGACGGTGGTCGTGAGCAGCGTGACAACAAGGATGACCGCGATGGTCGTCGCGGCAAGACGGCCGGCGCGCCGGGCCGTGGTGCGCCCATGGGCCGTGGTGGCAACAACTGGAAGATGGGCGGCAAGAAGGGCGACAAGCGCCACCAGGCTGCTGCCGGAGACGAAGCGCACGCATTCAACGCCCCGACCGAACCGGTCGTGCGCGAAGTGCATGTGCCCGAAACCATTTCGGTCGCTGATCTGGCCCACAAGATGTCGGTCAAGGCCACCGAAGTGATCAAGGCCCTGATGAAGATGGGTTCGATGGTTACCATCAACCAGGTGCTCGACCAGGACACGGCCATGATTGTGGTGGAAGAAATGGGTCACCAGGCCGTCGCTGCCAAACTCGATGATCCCGATGCCTTCCTCGACGATGTGACCGAGCACGTCGATGCCGAAGCGAAGCCGCGTGCGCCGGTTGTAACCGTGATGGGTCACGTTGATCACGGTAAGACCTCGCTGCTCGACTACATCCGTCGCAGCCGGGTGGCCAGCGGCGAAGCCGGCGGCATTACCCAGCACATCGGTGCGTACCACGTCGAAACACCGCGCGGCATGATCACCTTCCTCGATACGCCGGGTCATGAAGCCTTTACGGCGATGCGTGCACGTGGCGCCAAGGCCACCGACATTGTTATTCTGGTCTGTGCGGCCGATGACGGCGTGATGCCGCAGACGCGTGAAGCCATTCACCACGCCAAGGCGGCCGGGGTACCGATCGTCGTGGCGATTACCAAGATTGATAAACCCGAAGCGAACCCGGACAAGGTCAAGCAGGAGCTGGTTTCTGAAGAGGTTGTCCCGGAAGAATACGGTGGTGATTCGCCGTTCGTTCCGGTGTCGGCCAAGTCGGGCCAGGGCATCGACGATCTGCTCGAGCAGGTGCTGCTGCAGGCCGAAGTGCTTGAACTCAACGCGCCGGTCGAAAGCCCGGCCAAGGGTCTGATTATCGAAGCCCGCCTCGACAAGGGTCGCGGTGTGGTCGCCACCATGCTGGTGCAGCAGGGTACGCTCAACAAAGGTGATGTTGTGCTGGCCGGTTCGGTGTTCGGTCGCGTTCGCGCCATGCTGGATGAAAACGGCAAGGGCATCGACAGCGCCGGCCCATCGATTCCGGTCGAAATCCTCGGTCTGTCGGAAGTCCCGGCAGCCGGTGAAGATGCCATGGTGCTGGCCGACGAACGTAAGGCGCGTGAAATCGCGCTCTTCCGTCAGGGCAAGTTCCGCGAAGTGAAGCTGGCACGTCAGCAGGCCAACAAGCTGGAATCGATGATGGAGCAGATGACCGCCGAAGGCGAAGTCAAAACGCTGCCGCTCATCATCAAGGCAGACGTACAGGGTTCGCAGGAAGCACTGGTGCAATCGCTGCAGAAACTTTCGACCAGCGAAGTCCGTGTCAACGTTATTCACGCGGCTGTCGGTGGCATCACCGAGAGCGACGTCAACCTGGCATCCGCTTCGAAGGCCGTAATCATCGGCTTCAACGTCCGGGCCGACGCCAACACCCGCAAGATCGCCGAAGGCATGGATGTCGATATCCGTTACTACAACGTGATCTACGACGCCGTCGACGAAGTGAAGGCTGCGCTGTCAGGCATGCTGTCGCCGGAGCGCAAGGAAGAAACCCTGGGTCTGGTCGAGATCCGCGAAATCTTCCGTGTGCCGAAGATCGGCGCCGTGGCCGGTTGTATGGTGCTGGAAGGCATTGTCAAGCGTAACTGCCGTGTCCGTCTCCTGCGCGACAACATCGTACTGCACGAAGGCGAACTCGATTCGCTGCGTCGCTTCAAGGACGACGTCAAGGAAGTGCGCGAAGGGTTCGAGTGTGGTCTGTCGCTCAAGAACTTCAACGACATCCAGGTGGGCGATAAGCTGGAAGCGTTCGAAATTCTGGAAGTCGCCCGGACGCTGTAATCATGGCGCGCGGACAACAACGGGGTTTTGCCCGGACGGATCGGGTGGCGGAGCAGATCCGCCGTGATCTGTCCGAGCTGATCCGCGCTGAAATCCGCGATCCGCGCGTACAGCAGGTCTCCATTACCGCCGTTGAAGTGACGCCGGACTACTCGCACGCCAAGATCTTCTACACCGCCCTGGTCGCCGAGAGCGAACGAGATGCGCTGGCACAGGGTTTAAAGCGCGCTTCAGGTTTTCTGCGGCACGAACTGTCGCGTCAGCTGATGCTGCGCACCGTGCCCGAACTGCACTTCGTGTACGACACCTCGGTCGAACGCGGGATCAGCCTCTCGTCGCTGATCGATAGCGCTGTTGCCCGTTCGGCCGATGACGCCGAAACTGATGCCGACACCGGAAGCAACGCAGGTTAACTGCTTGTCCAATCGCAGCGTTGATCGTGTATTGCCCGACCTGCCGCGTCACAGCGGCTGGCGCAGCATCGATGGCGTGATCCTGCTCGACAAGCCTGTAGGTGTAACGTCGAACAACGCGCTGCAATGGGTGCGTCGTCTGCTTGCTGCCGACAAGGGTGGCCATACCGGCACCCTCGATCCCTTCGCCACTGGTGTCCTGCCGCTCTGCCTGGGTGAGGCCACCAAGTTTTCGGCTGACCTGCTCAACGCGGATAAAACCTACGAAGCCACGCTTCGCTTCGGCCAAAAAACTGATACCGCCGATCTGACCGGCGCCGTCATTGAAGAAACGTCTGTGCTGCCTACGGTTGCGCAGCTCGGAGCGATCCGCCCGCAATTCCTCGGCGAGATCAGCCAGATTCCGCCGATGTACTCCGCGCTCAAGCGCGACGGCCAGCCGCTCTACAAGCTGGCACGCGAGGGTATTGAGGTCGAGCGTGCGCCCCGGCAAGTGATCATTCACGAACTCGAATGGCTGTCATTCGCTCGGAACGAAGCAGGGCTGGTGCGTGAAGCCGATTGCCGTGTCCGTTGCAGCAAGGGTACCTATATTCGTACCCTGGCCGAAGATCTGGCGCTTGCCGCTGGTAGTCTGGCGCACCTGATCGCCTTGCGCCGTACCCGGGTTGGCGGCGTCACGCTTGCCGGCTGCGTCACCCCTGAAGCGCTACATCATGGCGTCAACGACATCCTCGCCAGCAGCCAGCCGATTTTGGGCGAAAGCCTGCAGGCGGCAGCGCTCATGCAACCCGTCGATTTTCTGGTGCAGGAACTGCCGGTTGTGCAGCTCACAGAAGCCCAGGCGGTCCGCTGCAGCCATGGCAATCCCTGTGACGCCGCCCCCGATCAGCTGATTCAGCCGGATACGCAGGTACGGCTTTACAGGGAAGGGCATTTCATCGGGGTTGCCAGTGTGAGCGCCGGGCAAAAAACCCTGAAAATTCAGCCGATTCGTTTGGTTTCTGCACAGAAATCCTGATACAATTCTGCCTTCGCTCGCAACCGGTTCCGGTTGCGAATCCACCCCCAGACAAGGGGAAACCTGGATGTAGCTCTCTCAAACTGGGGCGCATCTGTCACTTTAAGGATAGTTTGATATGACGCTTAATGCTCAAAGCAAGGCCGCTATTGTTGCCGATTTCCAGCACGGCCAGGGCGACACCGGTTCGTCCGAAGTTCAGATTGCGCTGCTAACTGCACGTATTAACGATCTGACCCCGCACTTCAAAGAACACTCGAAGGATCATCACTCGCGTCGCGGTCTGCTGCGCATGGTGAGCCGTCGTCGTAAGCTGCTCGACTATCTGAAGCGCACCAACCTCGATAGCTACCGTGCGCTGATCGCTCGTCTGGGTCTGCGTAAATAATTTCGTGTCGGCTTAGTAATACTCAACGGGCGCTCTCCACGGAGGACGCCCGTTTTGTTTTTCTGTTGTTGTGTTGTTACGTTGTTCTATTGTCGAGTTGTAGTTGATTGTTGTTATTGTTGAGAGGAAGAGAAAACAATGAGTCTGTTTGAAATTGCACGTGAAAGTATTCAGTACGGCGCCCACACCCTGACCCTGGAAACCGGCCATGTGGCCCGCCAGGCCAGCGGCTCGGTCATGGTCACCTATGATGACACCGTCGTTCTGGTCACCGTGGTTGGCGCCAAGAAGGCCAAGCCGGGCCAGGACTTTTTCCCGCTGACCGTGGATTATGTTGAAAAGACCTACGCCGCCGGCAAGATCCCCGGTGGCTTTTTCAAGCGCGAAGGCCGTCCTTCGGAAAAAGAAACGCTGACCTCGCGACTGATCGATCGTCCGCTGCGCCCGCTGTTCCCGGAAGGCTTCTACAACGAAGTCCAGATCGTTGCTACCGTGATGTCGATCAACCCGGAAGTGGATTCCGACATCCCCGCCCTCATCGGCGCCTCGGCTGCGCTGGCGCTGTCGGGTATTCCGTTCAACGGCCCGGTCGGCGCTGCACGCGTTGGTTACATCGATGGCCAGTACGTCATCAACCCGACCGCGTCGCAGATGAAGACCTCGCAAATGGATCTGATCGTATCGGGTACCGAAGCCGCCGTGCTGATGGTGGAATCCGAAGCCCAGATGCTGCCGGAAGACGTGATGCTGGGTGGTGTGGTGTTCGGCCACGAGCAACAGCAGGCCGTGATCCAGATGATCAACCGTCTGGTCGATGCCGCCGGCAAGCCGGAGTGGGATTGGCAGCCGGCGCCGAAGGACGAGGCCCTGATCGATATGGTCACTACCTTCGCCAAGGCACGCCTGGAATCTGCCTACAACGAAACCAGCAAGCAGGTTCGTAGCCAGGCCCTGAAGAGCATCTACGCAGATGCCGAAAAGGAATTCGTCAAGGACGACGGCAGTGTTGATGGCAACGCCGTCGGCAACATCCTGTTTGATCTTGAAGCTGCCATCGTGCGTGGCCGCATCCTGTCGGGTGCGCCGCGTATCGACGGTCGCGACACCCGCACTGTGCGCCCAATCGAAATCAGCAACGGCGTTCTGCCGCGCACCCACGGTTCGGCACTGTTCACCCGTGGCGAAACCCAGGCACTGGTCGTGGCCACACTGGGTACCGGCCGCGACGAGCAGATCATCGATGCGCTGATGGGCGAGTACAAAGACCGCTTCCTGTTCCACTACAACATGCCTCCGTACGCCACCGGCGAATGCGGCCGCATGGGCGGCACCAAGCGTCGTGAACTGGGTCACGGCCGTCTGGCCAAGCGTGCCCTGGTACCGGTGCTGCCGTCGCCGGAAGAGTTCAGCTACACCATGCGTGTCGTTTCGGAAATTACCGAATCGAACGGTTCGTCGTCGATGGCCTCCGTCTGTGGCGGCTGTCTGGCCATGATGGACGCCGGTGTGCCGCTGAAAGATCATGTCGCCGGTATCGCCATGGGCCTGATCAAGGACGGCGGCCGTTTTGCCGTGCTGACCGACATCCTGGGTGATGAAGATCACCTCGGCGATATGGACTTCAAGGTGGCCGGTACCGAAAACGGCATCACCGCCCTGCAGATGGACATCAAGATCCAGGGCATCACCAAGGAAATCATGCAGGTCGCACTGGCGCAGGCCCGTGAAGCCCGTCTGCACATCCTCGGCCTGATGAAGGGCGCCATGGGCGAAGCCCGTACCGAAGTGTCGACCTTCGCACCGCGCCTGTACACCATGAAGATCAACCCGGAGAAGATCCGTGACGTGATCGGTAAGGGCGGCGCTGTGATTCGCGCGCTGACCGAAGAAACCGGCACCACGATCGACATCCAGGACGACGGCACCATCACCATCGCCTCGACCAGCGGCGAAGCCGCCGAACTGGCGCGTGCCCGCATCCAGGCTATTACGGCCGAAGCCGAAGTCGGCGCCATCTACGAAGGCACCGTACTTAAGCTGCTGGACTTTGGCGCCATCGTCAACGTGCTGCCGGGTAAGGATGGTCTGCTGCATATCTCGCAAATCGCCAACGAGCGTGTCGAGAAGGTCAGCGACTACCTGCAGGAAGGCCAGAAGGTTCGCGTCAAGGTTCTGGAGACCGACGACCGCGGCCGCATCAAGCTGTCGATGAAGGCATTGCTCGACGCCGCACCGCCGGCTGCCTAAGGCAACACAGGGAAGGGCTGTTAACAAACCGCCCACCCAGCAAAAAGCCCGTCCTAGGACGGGCTTTTTGTTGTCTGCGGTGAGCGTGGATTACTTGGCGACCTGCTTCTCGCGAAGCTCTTCCAGCGTCTTGCAGTCGATGCACAGTGTTGCCGTCGGACGGGCTTCCAGGCGCTGGACCCCGATCTCGATACCGCATTTATCGCAGTAACCATAATCATCGGCGCGGATACGTCCCAGCGTTTCTTCGATCTTCTTGATCAGCTTGCGCTCCCGATCCCGGTTGCGCAGTTCCAGCGCCATATCGGTTTCCTGGCTGGCCCGGTCATTGGGGTCAGCAAACACGGTTTGTTCGTCCTGCATGGTGTGCACCGTGCGCTCGATATCGGCCAGCAGTTCGTCTTTCAGACGGGTCAGAATTTCGGCAAAGTGAGCAAGTTGTTCCTTGCTCATATAGATCTCGCCCTTCTTCGGGACGTAGGGTTTGAAATTGGCGGCGTTGGGTGCGGTAGTTTTAACGGATGCTGACTTCACGGGTGCTTTGCTTGTTTGAGAGATTGATGCAGACGCCTTTGCCGGAGCAGCCTTGGCTGTGGGCTTGGCAGCGGGTATCCTGACAGGTGCAGCGCTCTTTTTGGGATCGGCAACCTTCGCTGGCGACTTGGCCGGCGCCTTCGCCGGTTTCTTCGCGGCCGCTACTTTAACAGGGGTTTTGGCCGTTGTCTTGGCGACGACGGGTTTTTTTGCAGGGGGTTTTGCAGTGGGCTTGGCAACCACTTTGGCCGGCGCTTTAGTCGGGACTTTTGCCTTCGCCTTGGCAGGCGTTGATGCAGTCTTAGGAGCGGACTTCTTCGGTTTGGTCGTTGCCATGGATTCTTTCTTTGAAAGAGAGCCTTTAAAGCCCATGATCCTAACACAGCCAATCGTCGATTTTGTTTCCCGAACGACGATGAAATTCATATCATGGCGTTGTCATTTTGCGTTGCAACACAATGATTTAGCCTATGATGCGTAAATTACTTTGGAGAACAACATGAGCAAAAAACTGCGCGTTAACATCGAGCTGGACATGACCGTTCCTGACGACTGGCAGATTGCGGAAACGGACGATGGTATCGGCGTGCTCAAGCTGAGCGATGGCCGCTTTCTGGACCTGACCTTCGAACCCATGGTTGCCGCCGATCTGGGCGGCGCCTGGTCCAACGACGTCAGCGAGGAGTTCATGAACGATCTGCTCGATATGGTCGACGCCGAGTCGGTCTCTTACGAACTCAAGCAGGTGCTAAATTAAACGTTTCAAGGCTTGTTGACCGGTCGTGATGAACCTGGGGTGCACGTACGCGGGCCTGCCCGACAGCCTGCATAAGGCGGTTGTGCCCGATGCCCGCTGGTCGGCGCGCCTGCAATGGCTTAATCGCCCGCTGGCGCAGCAGCTGGGCCTGGACACGGATCAGCTCGCGTCACCGGCCGGGCTGCAGCTGCTGGCGGCTTGCCGGGCCGCCCCGGGGCATCAACCCATCGCACAGGCCTATGCCGGCCACCAGTTTGGCCACTTTGCCATTCTGGGCGATGGCCGGGCCTTGCTGCTGGGCGAACATCAAACGCCCGGTGGCAGGCTCGTCGATATCCAGCTCAAGGGCTCGGGGCAGACCCCGTTTTCCCGCAGGGGAGATGGCCTGGCTGCCCTGGGCCCCATGCTGCGCGAAGCCCTCATCAGCGAGGCCATGCACGCGCTCGGGGTGCCTACCACGCGGAGCCTGGCCGTGGTGTCGACCGATGAAATCGTCTACCGAGATCGGCCATTGCCCGGCGCCGTTCTCACCCGTGTGGCTGCCAGCCATATCCGCGTGGGAACCTTTCAATACGCGGCCATGCAGGGCAACAACACCCTCAAGGCGCTCGCCGACTACACCATTGCCCGGCACGACCCGGATCTGCAGAGTACACCCAACCCTTACCTAGGCCTGCTCAATCGCGTCA
>VEQK01000050.1 GCA_018883265.1 Rhodocyclaceae bacterium
GAACTGATCCGTCAGCTGAGCACCTTGAGCATGGCTGAAACCAACAAACAGGCTGCCTAAGAGCGTCTTTAATGGCGCCTACCAACAAAGGCCACCTGCGGGTGGCCTTTGCGTTGGCGTCGCAAAGACAGATTTATGAGTGCCTGGCGCATCCCCTGCGGAAAACGATCAAGCCTGATCGCCCGGGTTTACCTCGGGCTTGTGCTCGGAAGCACCCTCTGTTTACCCAGACCGGCTTGGGCGCAAACGTTACCGCCATCACTGCCCAGACTCACCGAGGAAGAGCTGCTACCGACCCGATCCGACTTCGAAATTCCGCAAACTTTGCTGGGTGATTGGGGGGGGATGCGTAGCTGGCTGAATCAGTATGGTGTTAGTTTCACCCTCAACCAGACCAGCGATTACATCGGCAATACACGTGGTGGGATCAAACAGGGCTTCGTCTATGACGGTCTGCTCGACCTCGAAATCGATGTCGATCTGAACAAGGCGATCGGATGGAAGGGTGGAAAAGTCCACCTGACCGGTTACGGCATCCAGGGTCAGGATCTCTCCACCCAATATGTCGGTAACCTGATGACGGTTTCCAACATCGAGTCAGAGCCCTCCATCGCCAAACTCGGTGAAGCCTGGATTGAGCAGCGGCTATTCGATGACCGCTTGAGCCTCCGTGGCGGCCTGCTTGAAGCTGACCGCTATTACATGATCAGCCCGACCGCCAATGTCTTCGTCAACTCGACTTTTGGATTCCCGGATGCCTGGGAGGCCAACATGCCGGGGAGCGGCCCGGGTTATCCCAACGCGACACCGGGCGCTTTAGCGCGCTTCGCGATTAATAATGACTGGGAAGTCACCGCCTCCGTCATGAACGGCAGCCCCATTGGCCCATCAACAAAATCCATGTCATATGGGCTCAATTTCCCCACGGACGATGGTGTGCTTTCGTGGCTGGAGGTCAATTACAGTCCCGAATTCAAGCTGGGTGATCACACAATGCCGGGCTATTTCAAGCTTGGCGGCTGGTACAACTCGGCGGCGATCGACAACGTCACGCTTTCGGACAGCGGGCGAAACTTCATCAACCCCGTCAACACCTCATATCGTGGCCAATATTCGGTGTATGGGCTCGTTGATCAGGCAGTGTTCCGTGAAAACAGTGCAGATACGCAAGGACTTAATGTCTTTACGCGGGTCACTTTCAACCCACAAACCGACCGCAACCTAGTGACCTGGTATTTTGACGCGGGCATTGCCTATCTGGGGCTTTTCGATGGACGCCCCAACGACATCATCGGCCTTGGGTTTGGTTGGGCCAAGTTCACGCCTTACCTGAACAATCAGGTGAGCGCACAAAATGCGGGTAGCAGCACGCCAATGCCCCTACCCAAACCGGAATCACTGATCGAGCTGACCTATCAGGCCCCGCTCAGCCCTTGGCTGACCATGCAGCCTTTTCTGCAGATTATCGCCAACCCCGGAGGCAGTGCATCTATGCCCAACAACCCCAATCAGGCAATTCCCCATGCCACGGTTGTTGGCTTACGTGCCAACGTTGCTTTCTGACCGGACACAGCGCAACGGGCATCAGGGCGCAATCGTCAGGTCAGGACACACCTGCCGCACATACGCCCAATCAAAGCAGGGCCCCGGGTCGGTCTTGCGCCCGGGCGCCACATGCGAATGGCTCGTCACGGCCTTGATGGGTAACTCGGTCGCGAGTGCCTTCAGCAACGATTGCAAGGTCGCATACTGCGCCGCTTCAAAAGGCGTCTCATCATCGCCCTCCAGTTCGATCCCTACCGAGAAATCATTACAGCGCTCACGTCCCTGCCAAGAAGAAACCCCTGCATGCCAAGCCCTTGCTGTTACAGGCACGAACTGAATCAAAGCGCCATCACGCCGGATGAAGAAATGTGCCGAAACCTTCAGGTGCGCAATTTCGGCAAAGTAAGCGTGCTCGTCCGGATTCAATTGATTGCTGAATAGTTGCGCCACAGCCGGACCACCAAAATGGCCGGGGGGCAGACTGATTGCGTGAATCACCACCAGGTCAACGACCGTATCCGGCGCCCGCGCATCCTGATTGGGGGATTCGATACGTTGGGCAGGAAGAAACCAGCCATCCTGCCACAGCCCGGTTTGCTGTCCCGTTGTTTTTTGAGTGTTTTTCATCTCATCCACGACAAGCTTTGAAGCGCTACTGATCCCCATCGGCTTCTGATTCGAAACCGGCATCTGATTCAAAAGCAGCGGGATAGGTTGCCGGCGACACAACACGCCCGCTCGCGTAGCCATCGCGTATCAGGCAATTGCGCACAAAATCAATAGAGGTGCGTAGCGTGTAGTAATCACCCGCAATTGACTTGGGCACCTTCATCTCTAACGCTTCCCGTTCCATACCATCAAGCTGCGCTAGATAAACCGATTTTTGCCCCGGATCATAACGATTGAGTAGCGACTGCTCGAAAAATTTCAGCGCGCCGTACATCCGGTTAATCCGGCTCCGCACACGGTTCTTGTGATAATTGGGCATCGACCTGATGATCGGATAAGCCACTGCAAAGAAAGGCAGCATCGTCAGGAACAGGCGTCGAACAAACTCGGCGAGCCAGAACGGCATAAACTCCATCAGCAGCGGCGTTCCTTTTTCGTAAAACACCATCGCCTCCTGACTGCGTAACAGCGTGCTATCGTGAAACGCCGGAAACTCCCCCTCATTCGAGAAGAAACTCTGCTTGGAATTGATCGCTCGCGATGCCATCAGAAACAAGGTCTGTATGGCCGGATGCAACCGGTCGTCAATCAGGATTTCGGTGGTCGTTGCAATCAACGGTAATGGCTGCGCCGGGCGATTGGTCGCCAGATCCAGACTGCCTTCAGGCACCGTGACTTTCTCGATGGAGCTCACCAGCCGCGTGTAGGCCTCGGCCCGATCAAATGGCGAAAGTTGCAAACCCGGAATAGCGAGCAGTGTCTGTACATTGGGGGACTCGTAGGCATCCACCACACACATGCCATTGATCTCTTTCTTGCGCAGCGCCTCGACGGCGTCATGATCGGACAACTGCTTGAAGCGGGATGAATCCGGATCCAGCCCCAGCATTCGAATCACCTTTTGGGTCAGAAGATAGGTTCCGCTATTGGGGGTGCCAACATTCAACGTGGCACTGATCACCGCTCTTGTCCGTTCAGCGGACGAACTAATCGGCGTATCGGCATGGTAGAAACACCACAACGGCTGGTAGTTGATGCTGCCCAGCGTCTGAATCCCCGGCGCATGCTTTTCCGCAACGCCCGCCATGACAAAAGCCGCCATAATGGGGTCGGCCCGGTCCTGCAGCCGCCGGATATTCTCGACAGAGCCCTCCGTCGGCACCAGAGACAGGGTGATGCCGCGCTTGGCAAAGTAATCCGCATACTTCTGCCCCATCACCTGATTGAAACTGCCCTCCGGGCCTGTCGCCATCGAAACATGCCGTGGTGGCGCCGGGTCGGCCATCCAGATCGCCCATCCACCTAATAGAAACAGTACCGTCAACGCCGGCCAGGTCTCCGAGACAAAAGACCGCAGATCCCGCCAGCTCTCGACAATCGTTTCACGAATCGCTTCCAGCTGATCTCTGACATCCTCGCGAAAATTTCCCATACCTGCTCTGATCCGTTAACAAGACGCTCAACCGAAGACTAACGGATAATCACGGATTATGGACAGCACCCATCCTTCTCAATCCGAAATCCCGCCCACCCGGGGTCGTCATCGCGTCGCAGTCGCGGCATGTTTTGGCACCTTTCTGGAATGGTATGACTTTCTGACCTTCGCTGCGCTTGCCGTCTGGTTCGGACCTCTCTTCTTTCCCCCGGATGACCCTACGGCCGGTTTGCTGGCCAGCCTGGCCACCTTTGGCGCCGGTATGATCGTCCGACCTCTGGGCGCCGCCCTCTTCGGATCGCTCGGGGATCGCATCGGGCGGCGCAAGGTATTCATGATCACGATTGCCCTCATGGGTGCCGCCACGCTCGCCGTGGGGCTGCTACCGACCTACGCCCAGGCCGGGCTCTGGGCCTCCGGTATGTTGCTCACCCTGCGCCTCTTACAGGGCCTGTCGGCCGGCGGTGAAATCGGGGGCAGCGCGGTCTACCTCACCGAGCACGCCCCCATCAGATCGCGCGGCCTCACCACCAGCGTGCTACAACTCATGGGGCCATTGGGTATTCTGGCCTCGACACTGCAAATCGCCTTCCTGCAACGCAACTTGAGCCCCGAAGACTTTCTGGCCTGGGGCTGGCGGGTTCCCTTCTGGGTTTCCATCATTCTGCTGCTGATTTCGATTCGCGCCCGCATGGCATTGCATGAAACACCCATCTTTCACCAGCTTCAGGCGCAGGCCCAGCTCTCTCGGACCCCCTTGCGAGACTGCTTCCGGGATCGTCAGACCCTGGCCCGCATGGGGATTCTTTTTCTCTGCATCTCTGCGGGCGGCGGCATTCTCTTTTTCTCGGCGCAGGTCTACAGCGGTGTCTTCCTCAAAACTGTTGCCGGGGTGACAGGGGCCGACAGCAGCCTGCTGGTCGCCATCGGCACCGCCACACTTTTTCCGTTGACACTGTTCGCCGGATGGCTTTCCGACCGTATTGGGCGGCGACCTGTTGTGCTGACGGGTCTGGCATTGGGATGTCTGAGCATTTATCCCGTCTTTGCAGAGTGGCTCCTGCTATCCAATCAAGGCCCTGAAAAGGCGTTCTGGCCATCAGCCGCCCTGATGATGATGATCACCGTGCCCCTGGCGCTGGTGACCGGACCCCAAACCGCCCTTCTGGCCGAGTTGTTTCCGGCGCGCACCCGCTATAGTGCAGCGGCATTGCCGCACAACCTTGCCGCGGGCTGGGTTGGTGGCCTGCTGCCCTTTGTCATTGCACTGATCAACGACCGTAGCGGGGATCCACTGGCAGGCCTGTGGTATCCCACTGTCATGCTGGGGCTTGCTCTGATTGTTGCGCTTCGCTGGTTACCGGAAACCCGGGGGTGCGATCTGAGTCGCTGAGCGATGGTTCCTAAACTCAGCCCCAGCTGCGTACGCGGCCGGTATCAATGTGCACGAACTGTTCACGCGGGTAATAACCGACACCACCCGCCTGCAGCGATGCAGCGGCGTCCCGCAGTTCGGCGAGCGGCACTCCGGGAATACGCACATCAATCGCCTTGCCTTCCATGTGCAGGCTACGCTTAGCCACACCTCCGCCACGCGCATTGCGCAAGTGATCGTTGGTTTCCGGGCAACGGTAACCCGATATCACCTGGAAGGCAGCCAGCGACTGACCACCTAGCGCACGTCTTACGCCATGGAGCAGATCAAACAATTGAGGATCCATCTGACCTACGCTACCGGAGTAGTGATCTCGCAGAAAACGGTTCAATGTTGAGAGCGCGTCAGGCACATATTGCCCATCCACCGCATAGACCAGACTAATCCGCTCCCGCGTATGTGTATGATCAAACGCTAGCGCCCGCCCTCCCCCGACCAGCGATGCCGCCGGCATCTGCAATGGCTGCTTCGTGCTGGACGCTTGGGCACGATTCAACATAACAAGAGGCAAAGCCACACCCCCAGCCGACAGCTTTACTGCCTGCGTCAGAAAGCCGCGTCGATCAAATCTTTTTGATTTCATAGAGCTTATTCTAGTCTAATCGGGCCAGATTACCAGTGCAGCGAGCGTCCCTGGCTGTACTTTTGCAACGCCGCCTTCAGCTTACGATCATGGCCATAAATATCGGCATAAAAGTAGATGGCGCCGCCCCGCTGTTTTACCATCGCTGTTCCATAGGCAATCACGACGGTAATCGGGGTTTTCAGGCGGATAGTGCGCGACTTGCCATTTTCCATGGCCTCCCGGATACGCTCCTGTGTCCACTCCGGCTCATCCCTGAGAACAAACTGGGCTAGCGCTACCGGGTTTTCCACCCGGATACAGCCATGGCTAAAGTCGCGGCGATCCCGCTGAAACAGGCCCACCGACGGTGTATGGTGCATATAGATGTTGTCGTTGTTCGGGAAGATGAACTTGATGTCTCCTAACGCATTCTGCATCCCTGGCCGTTGACGGATACGCGCCTCACCTCGCTGCACCGATGCCAACTGCTCGTCACTAAGTACCGTCACCACCTCGCCCGAACGCGTCACAATCTCGAATCCCTGTCGGTCAAAATAACTCGGGTCCCGGCGTAGCTTGGGGACCGTTTCGCCGCGTGCGATTGAGGGAGGCACATTCCAGTAGGGACTAAACTCGATCATGCGCATCTGCTCATCAAACATTGGCGTCTGGGTATTGAGCGCCTTGCCGACAATCACATTCATTTGCAGCGGTATCTGGACCTGCGTCCCATCGATTTCCAGCCCACGTAACTCGAACTCCGGCAGATTCACCACCAGCATCCGTTTGTCGACCATCAGCGGCGTCCAGCGCAACCGTTCCATCGTCAGGGCAATTTGCTCAACACGGGCCGATGGTGGGGTATTCAACTGCTCGAATGTTCCCTTACCAATCACACCATCCGGCGTTAATCCATGTCGTTTCTGGAAGAGCTTCACACCATCTACCAACGGCCCCTGATAACGATCCGGCCCCACAAAATCCTTCGGCAGATCCCCCAGCGACACCAATCGTGACGCAAGCTTCTGAACACCGGCATAACTGTCGCCCGGTTCGAGTTTCTTCGCAGGTAATGAAGGCAATACACCGCCCCAGGCCGGATCCGATTCCAGCGCCCGATAGCGCTCCAGCCAGGGCCGCAAGGCCTGATACAGCGGGAACTGCGGTGTCGCCGCGCGGATAGCGGGCTCAAGATTTCCCGCCGCAAGGGCCGCATCCAGCGTCGCCCCCACATCCAGTGTTTTCGGGGGTAGTTTGAAATTGGCATACACCGACGCCGGATCGACTCGACCATAATGCAGATCATGCAAGTAGCGTCGGAAGGCCTGTTCGAGGGCGTCGCTCAACGCTGCCTGAGCATCCGCCGACATCGGTGCGCCAGATTCAGCCTGCGCCACCCGCTTTGCCAGACCCGTTGCATCATAATCGGCCGGGTTCAGACCTTCATCGGCAGCATGCACCAATACCTGAACTGCGGTCAGTGCAACCGGCGCCGGGCGCCCCTGTTTAATCCAGGCAGCACCTCGCTCTGCCGCCATACCCCAGCAACTCACCAGCACAAGGACGGCAAACGCCAGAACTCGGATTTCTGCAATCATCAGGATAAGTCCCCTCGTACGAACATCTCGATCCAGCTGCATCAATTTTTTCAGGAATGTGGTCTCATTTCAATGCTCAGCGAATCCGCCGACTCAACATCAACCCCTGTCGCTCGACAACGCGATAAAACACGTCGGCAATCACCATGCTGATCACCCATGCTGCCAGCATTGCATACAGCCCGGCCACCGGCGATGTCCAGTCAAAACGATCCTGCGCCGCATTGACCAGCATACTCACCGGAAAATGCAGCAGAAATAATGCGAACGAGGTTGAGCCCAGATAATGAATCGCCGAACCCACTCGCCCTTCCCAAAATGGCAGCGTCCCTACCGAGCGACCCACCGGGTGACCGGCCAACCACAGTAGCCCCGCCGTCAGCAAAATAACCGTCAAACGACCATTGTGGGTTGAGACAAGCTGCCAGCACAGCACCCCGATGACTGCGATCAGTATCCAGCGGATCCAATTTAAATTGGCTGCTTCGCGTAAACCTAACCAGCCGATCAATAGCCCAACCCCGTAGGCGTTATAAAAGTAGGGCGCCCAGTTATCCCAGTCTTGCCAGGTCCGAATCCAGACCAGCGAGGCCACCGTCAACAGGCCGATGAACAAAGGGGCCCAGCCTTGCCAGCGGAGCGCCTGCGATGTCCAGAGCAACAGCACTGTGAGCAGAAATAGTTGAAAATCAATCGCTACATACCAGACCCCGGTTGATAGCGACTCGTGTCCCAGGATCGAATGCACCAGCAACCAGTGTGCTGCATACTGCACAACACCAACCGGTGCAGGCAGAATCGGGTCGTTCGTCCAGAACCGGGCCAGCTCGGCCGCCAATACCGCCAATGTCACGGCCAAACCAAAAGGCCAGACCAGACGAATATAGCGCTTGGTGACAAGGCTCCAGGGTCGATCAAGGGCTGACGGTTTGCGGCAAAGCGCCTGCGCTGTCAAAAAACCCGCAATCACCAAAAATACCTGTACTGCCCAACGGCCGTAATAGAGAAACCATGCCGCCAGATCAGGCGCCGCCTGAGTAGCAGATGCTGCCATCGGTCCATAGGACACCAGATGATGAATGACAATGATTTGCGCAGCCAGCGCCTTTAAACCATCAATCAGCAGGGATCGATCCAAGTGTTGTGACACAGACACAACTCCCTGATCGCCTGCCAACATAATTGGTCGGGGTGAGAGGATTCGAACCTCCGGCCTCTACGTCCCGAACGTA